>NZ_JBIWFT010000009.1:0-236585 GCF_044763205.1 Kitasatospora sp. NPDC096204 | reverse complement strand
TCTCCACCCTCGAACGCGGAATCCGCCGAGACGACGACCTCGCCAATGCCTACCGCGACTGGCTCACCGCCGCTTGACAGCCCATAGGAGCATCAATCCGAGGGCGGCCGGCGCGGCCGCCCTGCTACCGTCCGCCGGTGACTTCTCTGCTGCAACCACCGCTGATGACCCGGCTGCTGGCCGCCGAGCGCGTCCTGGTCGCGGGAGCCGGCGGGGGCTTCGACGTGTACGCCGGGCTGCCGATCGCCCTCGCCCTGCGGGCCGCCGGCAAGGAGGTGCACCTGGCCAACCTCTCCTTCACCCACCTCTACGGCCTGCCCCGCGACGTCTGGGCGGAGCCCGACGTGGCCCGGATCGGACCGGACACCGCGGCCCCCGAGGGCTACTTCCCGGAGCGCACCCTCGCCCGCTGGCTGAACCGGCACGGGATGCCCGACACCGTGTGGGCCTTCCCGACGGTGGGGGTGCAGCCGCTGCGCGAGGCCTACCGCGCGCTGGTCGGCCGCCTCGGCGTGGACGCGATCCTGCTGGTGGACGGCGGCACCGACATCCTGATGCGCGGGGACGAGGTCGGACTCGGCACCCCGGAGGAGGACATGGCGAGCCTGGGCGCCGTGGCCGGCCTGACCGAGGTGCCCGAGCGGCTGGTCGCCTGCCTCGGCTTCGGCGTCGACGCCCATCACGGCGTCAACCACTCCCTGGTGCTGGAGAACCTCGCCGCGATCGACCGGGCCGGCGGCTACCTCGGCGCCTTCTCCATCCCGCGCGACAGCCGGGAGGGGGTGCTCTACCTGGACGCCGTCGAGCACGCCCGGGCCGCCTTCCCGGAGCACCCCAGCATCGTCAACGGATCGGTGGCGGCGGCGCTGCGCGGCGAGTTCGGCGACGTCCGCTTCACCGACCGGACCAAGGGCGAGCAGCTCTTCGTCAATCCGCTGATGACGCTCTACTTCGGCGTCACGGTCGAGGCGCTGGCCGCCGAGCACCGGTACCTCGACCGGCTGGAGCGCACCGTGGTGACCCGCCAGATCGCCACCGTCATCGCGGAGTTCCAGGACGAGCTGCCGCGGCAGCGGCCGCCCCGGCAGTTCCCGCACTGACACGGGGGCGGCGGGGTCGGTCCGGAGCGCGGGTCGGCGGGTGGGGGAACGCGGATCGGCGGGCCGGTCAGAACGCGGCGAGCCGGAACTCCAGGTTCCCGAACCGCACCTGGTCGCCCGGGCGGACCCGTACGCCACCCGCTATCCGGCGCCCGTTCACGTGGGTGCCGTTGGTCGAGCCGAGGTCGTACAGCACCCAGCCGCCCTGCTCGTGCCGCAGCTCCGCGTGGTTCCGGGACACCGAGGGGTCGTGCAGCCGCAGCCCCGAGCCCGGGAGCCGGCCGATCGTCAACTGCCCGGCCCCGGCCTGCGGCAGGCTCAGCCCGGGCAGCCGCTCGGTGCGCCAGGCCCGGCCCATCCGGTCGCCGAGGGCGGAAACCCGCCCGACCGTGCGCAGCACGAAGCGCTCGACCGGTCCGCCGGTCGGCAGCCCGGCCACCGCCGCGTCCAACTCGCCGCGGCTGGTGGCCTGCAGGACGATGTCCATCCGGCCGAGGAAGGTGTCGTGCGAGAGCCGCCCGCTGCCCGCGCCGTCCCGCAGCACCCCGAGCGCCTGCTCCCGCTCGGCGTCGGAGGGGCGGACCGCGCCGGTCGGCCCGCCCGCGCCGGTGGGGAGTTCAGGAGGCGTCATGGCCGAATTCTCGGCGCGGCCGACTCCGGCTGTCCAGATCACGCCGTGCCCGGGCGCGGGGTTCGTACGTCACGGCAGTCCAGACGCCCCTTCCGGCCGGGCGGTTCCGCGCGTTCGGGGCGTGCGGCCGGCCCCGTTCCCCGGTGCCGTACGGCCGGTTCCCGGGGGCCGTGCCCGGCCGGTTCGGGGCGGCCGTACGGGCCGTCAGCCCTTGCGGGCGGCGGCCAGGATCTTCTCGGTGGTGTGCAGGAACCGGGAGGTGACCGCGCCCCGGTAGGTCTTGCCGAACATGTCCCTGGTGACCCACTTGCCGTCCTGGAGGTGGATCACGACGTACGCGGCCCCCGGATCGGCGCCGAGCACCTCGACGTCGCCCTTCGGCGAGCGGTGGGGGAGGGCGAGGCCGGCCGGCAGCGGCTCGGAGAGGAAGGCGACGACCAGCCGGACGTCCGGCGTCACCTCGACGCCCCGGAACGGCTCGGCGGCGAGCAGGCCGGCCACCTCGTCCACCGTGCGCAGCAGCACCGGCACCGGGTACCCGAGCGCCTCCTCCAGGTGCTCCTCGATCCGTCCGGTCAGCGCCGCGCGGTCCTGCTCGTCGGTGGTGAAGAAGACGTTGCCGCTCTGGATGTAGGAACGGACGCCGCCCAGCCCGAGCTCGGCGAAGAGCGCCCGCAGCCGTTCCATCCGCACCGTCCGGCCGGCGACGTTGATGGCGCGCAGGAAGGCGATGTACGTCGTCGTGGTGGTCACCCCGCCAGTCTGGCACCGGCCACCGACAACGGCCCGGCGCCCCCGGGCCGTCCGCTCCTGCCCGCCGGACCCCGCGCCCGTCCGGGCGGTCCGCGGACGGCGGCTGTCGGTGCCGGGTGCCAGACTGGCGCCATGGCTACCTGGCAGGACTTCGAGCACGAGGCTCCCGATCTGGCGCCGCTGGTCCGGGCCCGCTTCGAGGCGAACAAGCACCACGTCCTGGCGACGCTGCGCAAGGACGGATCGCCCCGGGTGAGCGGAACGGAGGTCGACTTCGTCGGCGCCGACCTGTGGATCGGGTCGATGTACGGCGCGGTCAAGGCGCGTGACCTCCGGCGCGACGCCCGTTTCGCGCTGCACGCGCACCCGGGGGACGAGACCATGGCCGGCGGGGACTCCAAGGTGTCCGGCCGGGCGGTGGAGGTCGCCGACGAGACCGAACTCGCCGCCTTCGCCGCCGACCTGCCCGAGCCGCCGCCCACCCCGTTCCACGCGTTCCGGCTGGAGCTCGACCAGGTGGTGCACACCGCCGTGGAGGGCGACCACCTGGTCGTCCACAACTGGCACCCGGGCCGGCCGGTGGAGCGGATCCAGCGCCACTGACCGGCGCCGGTCCGCCGGCAACCGCCCTACGGCAGGACGGACTTGAGGGCCTCGGGGGTCCGGGCCACGACGGCGTGGCCGTCGTCCGCGGTGATGATCGGGCGCTGGATCAGGATCGGGTGCTCGGCCATCGCCGCGATCCAGCGGTCCCGCTCACCCGCCTCCCGGGGCCAGTCCTTCATCCCCAGGTCCTTGGCGGCCTGCTCGTCGGTGCGGGTGATGTCCCACGGCTCCAGGCCCAGGCGCTCCAGCACCCGCACCAGTTCGGCCGCGGTCGGCGGGTCCTCCAGGTAGCGCCGCACGGTGTACTCGACCCCGGCGCCGTCCAGCTCGCCGAGCGCGGCCCGGCACTTGCCGCACCGAGGGTTGATCCAGATCTCCATGCCGGCCACCCTACCGAGCCGCCCCCGCCCGGCCCGTCCCGCCGCGCGCGATCCGGCGGCGTCCGGCGGCCGCGCCCCACCCGCCGCACGATCCGGGCCGTACGGGAACTCCGCTGCGCCCATCGAAAGTTGACCACGCAGGAATCGTGATCTCGTGGAGGGGGGCACCGGATGGACGGCGCCGCGATCATCGGGCAGTTGATGACCACGGAGGGCAGGACCGACCCGTACCCGCTGTACGCCAAGGCGCGCGAGCTGGGGCCGGTGGTCCCGATCGGGAACGGCATGTTCATGGTGAGCGGCTACGCCGCGGCCAACAAGGTCCTGCGCATGCCCGCCTTCGGCTTCGCGACCGCCGAGATGCCGGCCGGCCTGACCCCCGGCTACACCGAGCACTCCTCGCTCGTCCTGTTCGGCCGCTCGATCCTCCAGCGCAACGCCCCCGACCAGCCCCGGGTCCGCTCGCTGATCGCCTCGGTGTTCACCGCCCGCAGGGTCGCCGCGCTGCGCCCGGCCGTGGTGGCGGCGGTCGACCGGCTGCTGGACGAGATGGCCGAGCAGGGCGCCGACGGCTCGCCGGTGGACTTCATGGACGCCTTCGCCTTCCGGCTGCCGGTCGGGGTGATCTGCGAACTGCTCGGCGTGCCCGAGCAGGACCGCTACCGCTTCCGCGGCCTCGCCTCCGACCTGACCGTCGCCCTGGAGTTCGTCCAGGACCTGGACGAGCTGACCGACGCCGACCGGGCCGCCGACGAGCTGACCCGCTACTTCGCCGAGCTGGCCGCCGAGCGCCTGGCCCGTCCGCAGGACGACCTGGTCACCGACCTGGCCCGGATCGCCGCCGCCGACGACGAGCGGCTCTCCGCCGAGGAACTGCTGGCCAACCTGGTCCTGCTGCTGGTGGGCGGCTTCGAGACCACCACCAACCTGCTCGGCAACGGCCTGAACCTGCTGTTCCACCACCCCGAGGTGGCCGCCGGGCTGCGCAGCGGCGCGATCACCCCGGCCGGGTTCACCGACGAGGTGCTGCGCTTCGACGCGCCGGTCCAGGTCAGCAGCCGGGTCGCGCTGGGCGAGGGCCTGGTCATCGAGGGCGTGCCGATCCCGCCCGGCCACGAGGTGACCCTCCTGGTCGGCTCGGCCAACCACGACCCGGCCCGGTACGAGCGCCCCGAGGTGTTCGACCCGACCCGCACCGACAGCCAGCCGCTCAGCTTCGGCGGCGGCGCCCACTTCTGCCTGGGCTCCCAGCTGGCCCGGCTGGAGGCCGAGGTCGCGGTGCCCGCGCTGCTCGACCGCTTCCCCCGGCTCGCCCCCGGCGGCGTCCCCACCCGGCGCGACCGCCTGGTGCTGCGCGGTTTCGAGACCCTGCCGGTGACCGTCCGGTGACCGTCGGCTGAAGGGCTTGCTGAGGGCCCACCGAGGGCCCGCTGAGGGTGCGCCGACCAGTGGCCGCCGGGACCGGAATGAGCTCCTCCGGCCCCGGCGGCCGGGACGTTCGGCCGTTCGTGGCGAGGCCGTTCGTGGGAGATCATGGGGATGAAAGCGGCCAATCCGGACCGATCACCCGGAACGGCCACCTGCCAGGAGGTCCCCACCGTGCCCACAGCACCCCGCCCGCCGCGCCCCGCGGTGCCGCAGCCCACGGTGCCGCGGTGGGTGCCCTGGCTGCCGGTGATCCTGCTGGTGCTGGACCTGATCGCCGAGGCCGTCGTCCCGCAGGCCGTCGCCGCCGGCTTCCTGCTGACCGCGCTGCCCGTGGTGGCCGCGTTCAGCTACGGACCGGTGCTGACCGCCGTCACCACGGTCGGCTCGCTGGCCCTCCAGCTCCTCCTGGCGCTGCGCATGGACCACATCTCCGAGCAGCACCACGTCTGGGTCTACATCACCACCCTGGTCTCCGGGGTCATGGGCACCGCGCTGTCATGGCAGCGCACCCGGCAGAACCGCAACCTGATCCAGGCCCGTACGGTCGCCGAGACCCTGCAACGCACCGTGCTTCGCCCGGTGCCCGAGCGGACCGGCGGGCTGCGGCTGTCCGGCCTCTACCGCCCGGCCCAGGCCGACGTGCTGGTCGGCGGCGACCTGTACGAGGTGTGCGACACCCGCTTCGGCGTGCGGGTGCTGCTCGGCGACGTCCGCGGCAAGGGCCTGGGCGCCGTCCGTACCGTCGCCGACGTCCTCGGCGCGTTCCGGGCGGCCGCGTACGACACCCCCGGGCTGGTCGAACTGGCCGACCAGCTGGACCGCGCGGTGCTGCGCGACGCCGCCGACCGCGGCGACGACGAGCTGTTCGTCACCGCCGTCCTGCTCCAGTACCGGCCCGGCTCGGACTGCGTGGAGATCGTCAACCGCGGCCACACCAGGCCGCTGCTCCTCGGCGGAGGCGGCATATCCCCGGTGTCCTGCGCCGACGAGCTCCCGCTCGGCCTCGGCCACCTCGGCCCCGCCGAGGAGCGCAGCAAGGCGATCGCCGTCGCGCTGCCCCCGGGCCACACCGTCCTGCTCTACACCGACGGCGTCAGCGAGGCCCGCGACACCACCGGCGCCTTCTACCCGCTGGCCCCCCGCCTCGCCGCCCTCGGCAGCACCGCCCCCGACCGGGTGGTCTCCTTCCTGGCCCAGGACGTCCACCGCTACGCCGGCCTCCTCGCCGACGACCTCGCCGTCCTCGCCCTCACCCCGGACGCCCCGTAGCCGCGGCCTCCCTGTCGTTCCTCCCCTCGTCACGTCCCCCCGCGTCACCTCCCCCGCGTCACCTCCCCCTCGTCACCTCCCCTCGTCACCCGGACGGGTCCGCCGGGATGCCCCCGGGCGCGGGAGTGCGCAGGCTGCTGGCAACCACCGGGCCCGGCCGGGCCCCGAGGGCACGGCACGGGAGGACGAGATCGACGGGACACGGACGGCGGACACCGGCGGGGGAGCCGGCGCGCGGCTGCTGGCGCGCGTCGCCCTGCTGGCGGCGGCGGGGGCGCTCGGCATGCTGCTGTTCGCACTGGGGGAGGGCGGACTGCTGGTGGTCGCCGCGGGGCTGCTCGGACTGGTCGTCTGGGCCGCCGGCATCTGGTGGTTCCTGGCCTACCGGGGAGCGGTCCGGGTGTTCGGGCTGCTCGTCGCGATCGCGGCGCCGGTCGCGGTGCTGGTGCTCTTCGCCCACCACCGGCTGTGGCTGACCGCCCTGGCCCTCGTCCTGTGCTGGGGAGTCGCGCTGGCCCTCGCCCGCGCGGCACTGCGCAGGGCCGCTCCGGAACCGTCGATGCAGGCGGTGGCCGCGCCCCGGCCGCGGCGGCCGGTCCTGATCATGAACCCGAAGTCCGGCGGCGGGAAGGTCGGCCGCTTCGGACTGGTCGAGCGGGCGGAGGAACTCGGCGCCCGGGTGGTCCTGTTCGACCGCACCGCCCCCACCGACCCCGCCGCGCTCGCCCGTACGGCCGTGGCCGAGGGCGCGGACCTGCTCGGCGTGGCGGGCGGCGACGGCAGCCTGGCGCCGGTCGCGGCCGTCGCCGCCGAGCACGACCTGCCGTTCCTGGTGCTCCCCGCCGGCACCCGCAACCACTTCGCCCTGGACCTCGGCCTCGACCGGACGGACCCGTCCCGCGCCCTGGACGCGCTGACCGACGGCGAGGAACTGCGGGTCGACCTCGGCGAGGTCTCGGGCCGGGCCTTCGTCAACACCGTCTCCTTCGGCGTGTACGCCGACATCGTGCAGCGGCCCGAGTACCGGGAGGACAAGGTCGGAACGGTGCTGGAACTGCTGCCCCAGCTGCTGGTCGGCGAGGGCGTGCCGCGCATCGACGTCCGGGCCGACGCCACCGTGCTCACCGGCGAGCAGGCGCTGCTGGCCAGCAACAACCCGTACGGCTCGACCGAGGGCCTCGGCATCGGCGACCGCCGCCCCCGGCTCGACGGCGGCGAACTCGGCGTGCTCGGCATCCGGGTGGAGGGCGCGCCCGAGGCCGCGGACGTGGTCCTGCGCGGCAGCCGCTCCACCGGGCTGAGAGCGCTGACCGCGCGGCGGGTCGAGGTGACCGCCGACGGGGACGAGATCCCGGTGGCGGTCGACGGCGAGGCGCTGCGGATGCCCGTACCGGTCGTGTGCACCCTGCGTCCGCGGGTGCTGCGGGTCCTGGTGCCGCGCGACCGCCCGGGCGTCCCCGCCTCCGCGCCGCCCGTGAACTGGCACCGGCTGGCCGACATCGCGCTCGGCCGCGGCCTCCCCGGCACCCACGGCCACTGCGACCCGACCACCGAGGGGCCGACCCGTGACTGATCCGAAGCACCACGCCGCCCCGCCCGCCCCGCAGGCCGTGCTCACCGACCTGCGGACGCTCGACGGAGCCGTCTACGCGGCCGTCGCCGGCACCCCCACCCCGGCCCTGGACTCCGCGCTGCGCCGCCTCTCCCGGGCCGCCGACCACTCGAAGATCTCGCTGGCCGTCGCCGCGCTCCTCGCCCTCGTCCCCGGCCGCCCCCGGCAGGCCGCGGCGGCCGGGGTCGGCGCGGTGGCGCTGGCCTCGGTGACGGCGAACCTGGTCGGCAAGCAGTTGGTCCGCCGCCCCCGGCCCGACCGGGAGCAGGCCCGGGTGGTGGTCGGCCGGCAGGTGCCGATGCCCGAGTCGGCCTCCTTCCCGTCCGGTCACATGGCCTCGGCGACGGCCTTCGCCACCGCGGTCGGCGTGCTGCTGCCGCCGATGGCGGTCCCGCTCGGCGCGGTGGCGGCCGCGGTCGGCTACTCCCGGGTCCACACCGGCGTGCACTACCCGGGCGACGTCGCGGCCGGCGCGCTGCTCGGCTTCGCCGCCGCCGTGGCCTCCCTGGCCGTCGTCCGGACCCTGCCGCCGAGCCTCCCGGCGTGAGCCGTCGGCGCCCCCGTCCGACCTCCGCCCCACCCCGTCGGCAATCCGGGCCCGTACCGGGCACGGGAACGTCTGTGCGCTATCTTCTGCCGTGACCATTTTCCCCCGGCAACGATCAGGTTCCTCGGGCCGCCGCGAGTCCGCGAAGGGCGGCCGGCTCGCCGTCCTGGACGGACTGCGCATCCTGGCCGCGCTGATGGTGGTCTTCCACCACTACGTCGGCTACGGCGGCGGCGGCTCGGCCACGGACAGTGCCTGGGGCCAGCCGGTGGAGCAGGTGTTCCACCGCGCCTCCTTCCTCGGCGCCTATCTGTGGACCGGCGTCTGCCTGTTCTTCGTGATCAGCGGCTTCGTGATCTGCATGAGCAGCTGGGGCCGCCCGGTGGGCGACTTCGTCCGTTCCCGGGTCATCCGGCTCTACCCCGCGTACTGGTTCGCCGTCCTGCTCACCACCGCGGTCGTCACGATGTGGCCGCTCGTTCGCCAGCCGCTTCCCCCGGAGCAGGTGCTCGCCAATCTGACGATGTTCCAGGAGGGCCTGGGCATCAAGCACGTCGACGCCGTCTACTGGACGCTCTGGACCGAGCTGCGCTTCTACCTGCTCTTCGCCATCGTGGTCTGGCGGGGCGTCACCTACCGGCGGATCGTGGCCTTCTGCTCGATCTGGACGGTCGCCGGCATCGTCTCGGAGAGCACCAAGTCGCCGGTCCTGGAGTTCTTCGCGATGTCGCAGGTCTCCTCGTTCTTCGTCGCCGGCCTCGCGCTCTACCTGGTCCACCGGCACGGTCCCAACCTGATGCTCTTCGGCATCGTCGGGATCAGCTGGATCGTCTCGGTCCTCTACACTCTCCAGCACCAGGTGAACGTGAGCCGCTTCCTCGGCCGCGTCGACCTGCCGACCTGGCCCGCCGTCCTGCTGACCAGCCTCTCCTATCTCGTCATGATCGGGGTCGCCCTGGGCTGGGGCTCCCGGATCCAGTGGCGCTGGCTGACCTTCGCCGGAGCCCTCACCTACCCCCTCTACCTCCTCCACGAGACCATGGGCTGGACCGCCCTGCGCGCCCTCTACGACCACGGCACCAAGCCCTGGACGGCGGTCGCCATCGTCACCGCCGGCATGCTCGTCGCCTCCTGGCTGGCCCACCGGCTCATCGAGAGGCCCCTGACACCCCGCCTCAAGGTCGGCATGACGAAGAGCATCGACCAACTCCGCGCCGCCGAACCCCTCCCGCAGCCCGCCACCCGGCCCCGCGGAATCCCGGAGACCGTCACCACCCCCTGGGCCACCTCCTTCACCCCCCGGGACACCCACCCCCCACAGCAGCCCGCCCCCGACTCCCGCTGACCTCGTCCCACCCGCGCCGACGGCCACAGCATGCACCGGGCGGCCGGCCCGACCTCCGTCGGACCGGCCGCCCGGTACACCTGTCAGCCCCGCGGCTCCTTACAGGTCGTAGTACAGCTCGAACTCGTGCGGGTGGGGGCGCAGCGCGATCGGGGCGATCTCGTTGGTGCGCTTGTAGTCGATCCAGGTCTCGATGAGGTCCGGGGTGAAGACGTTGCCGGCGAGGAGGTACTCGTGGTCGGCTTCGAGGGCCTCCAGGACGGCGGGGAGGGAGGAGGGCACCTGGGGGACGTTGGCGTGTTCCTCGGGCGCCAGCTCGTAGAGGTCCTTGTCGACCGGCTCCAGGGGCTCGATCTTGTTGCGGATGCCGTCGAGGCCGGCCATCAGCATGGCGGCGAAGGCCAGGTAGGGGTTGGAGGCCGGGTCGGGGGCGCGGAACTCGATGCGCTTGGCCTTGGCGTTGGAGCCGGTGATCGGGATGCGGATCGCGGCGGAGCGGTTGCGCTGGGAGTAGACCAGGTTGACCGGCGCCTCGAAGCCCGGCACCAGGCGGTGGTAGGAGTTCACCGAGGGGTTGGTGAAGGCCAGCAGCGAGGGGGCGTGCCGCAGCAGGCCGCCGATGTAGTAGCGGGCGGTGTCGGAGAGCCCGGCGTAGCCCTGCTCGTCGTAGAAGAGCGGCGTGCCCTCGCTCCACAGGGACTGGTGGACGTGCATGCCCGAGCCGTTGTCGCCGAAGATCGGCTTCGGCATGAAGGTGGCGGTCTTGCCGTTCCGCCAGGCGACGTTCTTGATGATGTACTTGAACAGCATCAGGTCGTCGGCGGCGTGCAGCAGGGTGTTGAACTTGTAGTTGATCTCGGCCTGGCCGGCGGTGCCGACCTCGTGGTGCTGGCGCTCGACCTCCAGTCCGGCCTTGGCGAGTTCCAGCGACATCTCGGCGCGCAGGTCGGCGAAGTGGTCGACCGGCGGGACGGGGAAGTACCCGCCCTTGTACTTGACCTTGTAGCCGCGTACGTCGCCCTCGGCGGCGCCGCTGTTCCAGGCGCCGGCCTCCGAGTCGATGTGGTAGAAGGACGCGTTGGCGCTGGTCTCGAAGCGGACCGAGTCGAAGACGTAGAACTCGGCCTCGGGCCCGAAGTAGGCGGTGTCGGCGATGCCGGAGGAGGCGAGGTAGGCCTCGGCCTTCCTGGCGACGTTGCGCGGGTCGCGGCTGTACGCCTCGCCGGTGACCGGGTCCTGGATGAAGAAGTTGATGTTGAGGTGCTTCTCGGCCCGGAAGGGGTCGAGGCGGGCCGTGGCGAGGTCCGGGACGAGGGCCATGTCGGACTCGTGGATGGCCTGGAAGCCGCGGATCGACGAGCCGTCGAACATCAGGATCTCGGACGGGTCGAAGGTCGCCGCAGGTACGGAGAAGTGCTGCAAGACGCCCGGCAGGTCACAGAAGCGGACGTCGACGAACTTCACGTCGTTGTCCTGGATGAACTGCTTCACTTCGGCGGCGTTGTTGAACATCCATCCTCCTCGGCGTGCGAATTGGGCTCACCATAGGAATGGGCCGTTTCCACTCGGTGACCCGCTCGTTTCCTAAATGTTAACCACGGTCGCCGGGCGCATGGCAAAGGCGTACGGGACGGTACAAACCACCCCGCCCAGCTGGGCACCCTTCCGCAAGTGGTCTGGACCACTCGGAAACTGCCCGGAAAGCCCCGGAACGACGATTCACCCGGTCGGGGGTGATGCCCGCCGGGGAGGGGAGCCGGTGGCGGAGCGGGCCGTCAGCCCGGTTAGTGTGGATTCGTGGACACCAGAGAAGCGTTGGGATCGTGGATCGACGGCCCCCGGGCGGCCGCCGAGAAGATGGGCGCCGACTTCGGCTACCGCGGCGAGCGCCTCGGGCTGCCCAAGGAGGGCTCCGGCTCGATCGCCGGCCCCGGCCGCCGGATCGGGGCCCTGTTCGTGGACGGCTGGCTGGTCTCCCTGATCGCGTACGGGCTGCTCGCCCGCGGCGACCAGGCCGAGGCCAACCTGTGGACCAGCCCGCTGTACTTCCTGGTCGTGTCCCTGCTGCTGTCCACCACGGGCACGACGCTCGGCAAGCGGCTGTTCGGCCTCCGGGTGGTCCGCCTGGACGGCCGCCGCGCGACCATCCCGCAGGTCCTGCTGCGCACCCTGCTGCTCTGCCTGGTGGTGCCGCCGCTGGTCTGGGACCGCGACACCCGCGGCCTGCACGACAAGGCGGTCGGCACCGTCGAGGTCCGGATCTAGCGCGCCGTACGAACGTCGGAACGGCCCCGCCGCGGAGCTTCCGCGGCGGGGCCGTTCTCGTGTCGTCAGGGGAGGGGGAGGGTCAGCGGACCTGGCCGCCCTTGGGCATCCGGGCGCCCTTCGGCATCGGGCCCTTGGGGATCGGCGCCTTGGAGAGCAGGTCGCCCAGCGCGCGCAGGCGGTCGTTGGTCTCGGTGACCTGGGCGGCGGTGATGGCGCGGGGCAGGCGCATCAGGTGGATCTGGAGCTTCTTCAGCGGGATCTCGCCCTCGCCGTTGCCCACCACGATGTCGTGCACCGGCACGTCGCCGACCACGCGGGCCATCTTCTTCTTCTCGGAGGCCAGCAGCTGGCGGACCCGGTTCGGGTTGCCCTCGCCGATCAGCGCGATGCCGGCCCGGCCCACCGCGCGGTAGACCGCGTCCTGGTTGCGGGTGACCGCGACCGGGGTGGTGTTGGAGCTCCAGCCGCGCCGGATGTTGTTCAGCACCGCGGCGACGGCGCCCGGCTGCCCCTCCATCTGACCGAACGCGGCGCGCTCGGCCCGGCGCCCGAAGACGATCGCCATGGCCAGCACGGCCACGATGAAGCCCAGGATGCCCAGGTAGACGGGATGCTCGATCGCGAAGCCGATGGCGAGGAACACGCCGAAGGTCAGCAGGCCGACGCCGGCGATGATCAGGCCGATCTTGGTGTCGACCTTCTTGGTCATGGTGTACGCCAGACGGATCTGCTTCAGCCGCCCGGGGTTCTCGGATGTTTCCCTCGCCATAACGCTCATGGTACGTGGCACGGGTACGGGATATCCAAGCCCGGGTACCCGTTCGCCCCAACCGTGACCCGCGCGCCCACACGCCGTCGCGCAGAGCGACGCCGAAGCGGGGAAGGCGGCCCCGGCGGTGCCGGAGCGTTACCGCCGAACGGGTCGTGTCGGCACCGTCGTCGTCGCCGCGTGGTCGTGCCGGCGGTCCGCCGCGTGCCGGCGGTCCTCGCACACCGCCGCCCACGCGTTGCGGCGCGCGTGCCGCTGGCCGGGGGCCAGCAGGACGCTCTCGGCGAACCGCAGCGCCATCCCCACCGACCGGATCCGCATCCGCACCCGCATGCCGAACAGCTCCTCCCGTGGCTGAGAAGAATCGAACGCCTACCAGGCGTCCAGCGTCCCCACCCTGTGTTACCAGCTCGTGACCAGGCCGTCAAAGCGTGGTGAAGGCGAAAGGGCGGAGCCGAAGCTCCGCCCTTCCCATGGCTCGAACCGGTCGGTGGACCGCGAGGCCGGCGTCAGCGCGCGGTCGGACCGGCGTCAGCGCTCGGTCAGACCGCGGCCTGCTCGCGCCGCTCCAGCGCCTGCCGGTACAGCCGGCCCGCCCGGTACGAGGACCGCACCAGCGGGCCCGACATGACGCCCGCGAAGCCCAGCTCCTCGGCCTCCTCCTGGAGCTCGACGAACTCCTGCGGCTTCACCCAGCGCTCGACCGGGTGGTGGCGCAGCGAGGGGCGCAGGTACTGGGTGATGGTGATCAGCTCGCAGCCGGCGCCGACCAGGTCGGCCAGTGCCTGGCTGACCTCCTCGCGGGTCTCGCCCATGCCCAGGATCAGGTTGGACTTGGTGACCAGCCCGGCCGCGCGGGCCTGGGTGATGACGTCCAGCGAGCGCTCGTAGCGGAACGCCGGGCGGATCCGCTTGAAGATCCGCGGCACCGTCTCGACGTTGTGCGCGAGCACCTCGGGGCGGGAGGAGAAGACCTCGGCCAGCTGCTCGGGCACCGCGTTGAAGTCGGGGATGAGCAGTTCGACGCCGGTGCGGCCGGCCTCGCGGCCGGCGGTCATCGCGTGCACCTGGCGCACGGTCTCCGCGTACAGCCAGGCGCCGCCGTCCTCCAGGTCGTCGCGGGCGACGCCGGTGATGGTGGCGTAGTTGAGGTCCATGGTGACGATGGACTCGGCGACCCGGCGCGGCTCGTCGCGGTCGAACTCGGCGGGCTTGCCGGTGTCGATCTGGCAGAAGTCGCAGCGGCGGGTGCACTGGTCACCGCCGATGAGGAAGGTCGCCTCGCGGTCCTCCCAGCACTCGAAGATGTTGGGGCAGCCGGCCTCCTGGCAGACCGTGTGCAGCCCCTCCTTCTTCACCAGCGACTGGAGGGCGTTGTACTCCGGGCCCATCTTCGCGCGGGTCTTGATCCACTCGGGCTTCCGCTCGATGGGGGTCTCGCTGTTGCGGACCTCCAGGCGGAGAAGCTTCCTGCCGTCGGGCGCGACAGCGGACACGTGCGACTCCTAGAACTAGACGGGGTACCCCCAGGGTACGCCTGTGGTTGTACGGCCTTCGCTGGGCCTGCCGCCCTGCAATCGCAGGGCAACATGGCTACCGGCCGGTAGATTCCCGCGGCCGCCGGGAATCTCGCCGGATCCCCGGCGGGGCGGAGGGTTCAGCGGCTGAGCGCCGGTTCCGGCAGCTCGGCGAGGACGGCCGCCAGGTGCCGTTCGACGGCCGGCGCCGCCTCGGCGGCGCTCAGTCCGCGCTTCAGCTCGCCGCTGAGCGAGGCCACGCCCGCGTCCCGGATGCCGCACGGCACGATCTTGTCGAACCAGGTCATGTCCGGGTCGCAGTTGAGCGCGAAGCCGTGCATCGTCACCCCGCGGGCGACCCGCACGCCGATCGCGGCGAGCTTGCGGTCGTCACCGCGCTGGCCGGCGTTGGAGGGCGCGTACTCGGGGCCCGCCAGCCGAGGGTCGATGCCCAGCGGCAGGCCCATCCGCAGGGTCAGCTTGCCGATGTCCACCACCTGCGCCGGGTCCACCACGGCGTCCGGGATGGAGTCGCCCAGCACCCAGACCCCGCTGCGGCCCTCGACCCGGGTGGAGTCGATGCCGAACTCCCCGGCGGTGCGGATCAGCGCCTCCTCCAGCCGGCGGACGTAGGCGATGACGTCGATCGGGTCGGGCAGCTTGACGATCGGGTAGCCGACCAGCTGGCCGGGGCCGTGCCAGGTGATCTCCCCGCCCCGGTTGACCTCGACCACCGGGGTGCCGTCCAGCGGCAGGTCGGCGGGGTTGGTGCGCTTGCCCATGGTGTACACCGACTGGTGCTCCAGGAGCAGGACGGTGTCGGGGATCTCGTCGGCGACCCGCAGGGCGTGCAGCCGCTGCTGCTCCTCCCAGGCCTCCTGGTAGGGCACGGTCCGTTCACCGATGCCCATGTGAACAAAACGCACGTTCTCGCTCACCGCTACCGCTCCTTGCCAGGCGTTCGAGACCAACCTCGCCACTGTACGCCCCGCCCGCGCGGACCCCTCAGCCGCCCGTGAGCCGCCGCCACGCGGCACCCGCTCCCTCGCCGTACCCGCTCCCTCGCCGCGCTCCCTCCCCGCTCGCTCGACTTGCCGTGAGCAGTCCGCCCGCCCGCTCAACTCGGGGCGAGCAGCTGCAACCGCAGCGCGAGCTGCAGCTCCAGCGACCGCTCCGGCTGGTTCCAGTCCCGCCCGAGCAGCGCCTCGACCCGGTCCAGCCGCTGGACCACCGTGTTCACGTGGACGTGCAGCTCGTCCTTGGCCCTGGTCAGGCTGCCGCCGCAGTCGAAGTAGGCGCGCAGGGTGCGGACCAGCTCGGTGCCGCGCCGGGCGTCGTACGCGAGCAGCGGGCCGAGCGTCGCGCCGACGAAGCCGTCCACGTCGTGGCCGTCGCCGAGCAGCACGCCGAGGAAGCCGAGCGCCCGGGCGGAGGCGCCCTCCCCGGCGCGGCCGAGCACCCGCAGCGCCCGCAGGCAGCGCAGGCCCTCGCCGTACGAGGCGGCCACCGCGGACGGCCCGGCGGCCGGGCGGCCCGCGCCGACGGTGACCGGGAACCCGGCCAGCCGGGCCAGCCGCTCGGCGGCCTGCCGGGCGGTCTCCTCGGGGTCGGCACCGCCGGTCTCGACGGGCACCAGCAGCACCACCGTCTCGGCGTGCTCGGCGCTGACGCCGCGGGAGCCGAACAGGTAGCGCCGGGCCGCGCCGGCCAGCCGTCCCCGGTCGTCGCCCTTGCCGTCGGCCGGTTCCGCGACCAGCACCAGGTGCGGCCGGGCGAGGTCGACGCCGAGCCGGCGGCCGCGCGCGGTGAGTCCGGCCGGGTCGCGCTCGGGGGCGGTCAGCAGGTCGGTGAGCAGTTCGCCGCGGATCCGGTTCTCGGTCTCGGCGACCGAGCGGCGCAGCAGCAGGAGCAGCGCGGTGACCACGCTGGCCCGCTCGAACAGCCGCCGGTCGGCGTCGTCGAGGTCGGGCCGGCCGCGCAGCACCATGGTGCCGAGCGCGTCGTGCCCGGCCAGCACCGCGCAGACCCACAGCTCGCCGTGCCGTACGGACCGGCCCTCGGTGCGGGAGGCGGCGACCGCCTCGGCCAGTTCGGCGGCGGGTGCGGAGCGTCCGGCCAGCGGCTCGCCCTCGGCGTCCAGGACCGCTATCTCCCCGCCCAGCAGGGCGGCGACGGCGGCGGCGACGTCCGGCACCTCGGCGCCGCGCAGCACCAGGTCGGTGAGCCGGTCGTGCGCCTGCTCGGCGCGCTGCACGGCGGCGGAGTGGGCCCGGACCAGCTCGTTGGCGGCGTTCAGCTCGGCGAGCGCGGCACGGGTGTCGGCCAGCGACTTGGCGGTGTCCAGGGCGATCGCGGCGTGCGCGGCCAGCGAGCAGAGCAGCGCGACCTCGTCGGGGGAGAAGGCGCGCGGCGTGCGGTCGGCGGCGAACAGGACGCCGATGACCTGCCCGCCGATCAGCAGCGGCACCCCGATGATCGCCACCAGGCCCTCGTCCAGCACGCCCGCGTCGATCGTGCCGGTGTGGTGGAAGCGCTCGTCGTTGCGGTAGTCGGGGGTGGCGTACGGGCGGGCGGTCTGCGCGACCAGCCCGCCCAGGCCGTCGCCGAGGCTGAGCCGCAGGGTCTGGAACAGGACGGAGACCGAGCCGTCGGTGACCCGCATGTAGGTGTCGCCGGCGGCCTCGTCCGGCAGGGTCAGGTAGGCGGTGTCGGTGCCGAGCAGCATTCGGGCCCGGCGGACGATCGCCTGGAGCACCGAGTCCAGGTCCCGGGAGGCGGCGAGGTCTCCGGCGGTGTCGAACAGGGCGGTCAACTCGGCTTCGCGGCGCCGGTGTTGACGCAGGGTGCGGTGGACCCGCAGGGCCTGCCAGGTGGCGTCGTCGATCTCGGCGAGGACGGCGGCCGGCGCCCCGCGGCGGCGGGCGTCGGCCAGCACGTCGGCGAAGTCCTCGGTGGCGGCGCCGGAGGCGAGCAGGTCGAGCAGCCGCCGCAGCGCGGGTGCGGCGCTTTCGTGAGGGTGGTTCATGGTGCGTGCTGCCAATCGGCGTCGGTTCCGTCGGTTCCGAGAAAGCGCGATCGTATCGGCTCGCTCCTCAGGCGACGGCGGGCTTCCCGTGGTCGCCGGCACCGGCCTCCCGGCCCTGGGGCCCGGCCTGAGCGCCGTCCTCGCCCTCCCCGTCGGCCTCCGTGAGGTCCTGGCCCCTGGTCTCCCGGCCGCAGAGCACCGCCAGGACGGTGATCACCGCCGCGATGGCGACGTAGACGGCGATGGGGGTGGGGCTGCCGTAGTCCTTGAGCAGCGCGGTGGCGATCAGCGGCGCGGGGGCGCCGGCCGCCACCGAGGAGAACTGGGCCCCGATCGAGGCGCCCGAGTACCGCATCCGGGTCGCGAACAGCTCGGAGAAGAAGGCGGCCTGGGGCGCGTACATGGCGCTGTGGAAGACCAGGCCGACGGTGACGGCGGTGACCAGCGAGCCGAAGGACCTGGTGTCGACCATGCCGAAGAAGACGAAGGCCCAGGCGCCCACCCCGACCGCGCCCACCAGGTAGACCGGCTTGCGCCCGATCCGGTCGGACAGCGCGCCGAACAGCGGGATCAGCGCGAACTGGATCGCGGAGGCGATCAGGACGGCGTTCAGCGCGGTCTGCTTGGAGAAGTGGGCGTGGGTGACGGCGTAGGTGAGCACGAAGGTCGTCATCACGTAGTAGGAGATGTTCTCCGCCATCCGCGCGCCCATGGCCACCAGCACCTCCCGCCAGTGGTTGCGCAACACCTCGACCAGCGGCAGCCGTTCGGCCGTCCGCCGCTCCGCCTGCCGCTGCTGCTGGGCCGCCAGCGCCTGCTTGAACAGCGGCGACTCGTCCACCGCGAGCCGGATCCACATCCCGACCGCGACCAGCACCGCCGACAGCAGGAACGGCACCCGCCAGCCCCACGCCAGGAACGCCGCGTCCGACTGCACCGCCGTCATCAGCGACAGCACCCCGGCCGCCAGCAGGTTCCCGGCCGGCGCCCCGCCCTGCGGCCAGGACGCCCAGAACCCCCGCCGCCGCTGGTCCCCGTGCTCCGACACCAGCAGCACGGCGCCGCCCCACTCACCGCCGAGCGCGAAGCCCTGCACCAGCCGCAGTGCCGTCAGCAGCACCGGCGCCGCGGCCCCGATCGAGTCGTAGGTCGGCAGCAGCCCGATCGCCGTGGTCGACCCGCCCATCAGCAGCAGGCTCACCACCAGCAGCTTCTTGCGCCCCACCCGGTCCCCGAAGTGACCGAACACCAGCGCCCCGAGCGGTCGCGCCGCGAACCCGATCGCATAGGTCAGGAAGGACAGCAGCGTCCCGGTCAGCGGATCGCTGTGCGGGAAGAACAGCTTCCCGAACACCAGCGCCGCCGCCGTCCCGTACAGGAAGTAGTCGTACCACTCGATCGTCGTGCCGATCAGGCTCGCAGCGACCACTTTCGGGAGTGAGCTGCTCGCCGCCGTACCTCGTGCGGAGGTGTTCATGGCCACCACTTCCAGAACCAGGGGGAGTCGATGTCGCCACAAGGTAGGAAGCGCCCGACCCCGGGACTATGTGGGTGGTCCACACAGTCCCGGGGTCGAATGTGCCGCTCTGCCCTATGAGCGGGCGGCGGGCGCGCGGAGCGGCCCGCTCAGTGCGCCGTCCAGCCGCCGTCGACGGGGAGGCTGGCGCCGGTGATGTAGGAGGCGGAGGAGGAGCAGAGCCAGAGGGCGAGTTGGGCGACCTCGTCGGGTTCGATGAGGCGCTTCACGGCGGTGCGGTCGAGCATGATCCGCTCGACCACCTCGTCCTCGGGGATGCCGTGGGCGAGCGCCTGGGCGGCGATCTGCTTCTCCACGAGGGGGGTCCGGACGTAGCCAGGGTTGATGCAGTTGCTGGTGACGCCGTGCGGCGCGCCCTCCAGGGCGACGGTCTTGCTCAGGCCCTCCAGGGCGTGCTTCGCGGTGACGTACGCGGACTTGAAGGCGCTGGCGCGCAGGCCGTGGACGGAGGAGACGTTGACGATCCGGCCCCACCCCTGCTCGTACATGTGCGGCAGGGTGCGGCGCAGGATGCGGAACGGGGCCTCGACCATGACGCGCTGGATGAGCGTGAAGCGGTCCGGCGGGAACTCGTGCACGGGCGCGACGTGCTGGAGACCGGCGTTGTTGACGACGATGTCGGCGTCGTCCGGCAGGGCGTCCACGGCTCCGGGGTCGGCGAGGTCGGCGACGATCGCGCGTCCGCCGATCCGCTCGGCGAGCTCCTCGGCCGGGCCGGCCGCGAGGTCGACGACGTAGACCCGGGCTCCGGCCCCGGCGAAGGCCTCGGCACAGGCCCGGCCGATGCCCGAGGCGGCCCCGGTGACCATGGCCGTGCGGCCGGCGAGCGGGCGGGCAGTAGAGGTGTCCATGGCCGAGAACGGTAGGAATCCGACGGCCCCGCTCCCATGTGGCAGGCCCCCACAGCACAGGGCCGGCCTGTGGTGCTGTCCGCCATGACACCGGAGCGAGGTCCGAACGGCGGATCGACCCCCGCGGAAGCCCTCGGGAAAGCCCCCGGGACGACCGAAGGTTCGACCCCGGACGACCAAACCCATCCCGAGCCCGCTTCCCCACAATGGGCGCGCTTGCTTCACCCGTTCGGTGGATTGCTCGGTCAGATCCACCCATAGCGCCCGAATGCTCGCTACATTCACGCCGATTCCCGACAGGGGGCGCCGCCCCAGGCCGCCGAAGTGCTGGTGAAGCCCGGTGCGACGTCCGAGAGGTGTTGACAGACATGCCCCAACGGCCTGCAACCGACAGCCCGGCGTACGGACCGCTCGACCCGCTCGGCCAGCGCCGAGGGCCGGTCGGCCGGACCCTTCCGGACGCCCCCGACGCCCTGACCGCCGAGACGCTGCCCGCCGACGCCCCGGATGCCGAGGACCTTCGGCTGCCGGTGCAGGCCACACCCGACCGGCACGAGAACCCGGTCGCGCCCGCCCCGGCCCGCGGCCCCGGCCACTCCGGCCCGGCCCCGCAGAACGGCCAGCTCGCGGCGCTGATCGAGGAGGCCGGCTTCTCGCACGCCGGCCTCGCCCGCCGGGTCGACCAGCTCGGCCTGGAGCACGGCCTCGACCTGCGCTACGACAAGACCTCGGTGACCCGCTGGCTG
Source organism: Kitasatospora sp. NPDC096204 (assembly GCF_044763205.1). Lineage (NCBI taxonomy): Bacteria > Bacillati > Actinomycetota > Actinomycetes > Kitasatosporales > Streptomycetaceae > Kitasatospora > Kitasatospora sp. NPDC096204. Next base: position 216,201 of record NZ_JBIWFT010000009.1, on the reverse strand, counting down.
CGCGGCCAGCAGCCGCGCGGGGCCACCCCGGCGCTGATCGCCGAGGTCTTCACCCGCCGGCTCGGCCGCCGGCTCACCGCCCAGGACCTCGGTCTGGACGCCTGCGCCCCGGTCTACGCGGGCCTGGAGTTCGCCGAGACGCCGCAGGAGGCGGTGGACATCGTGGCGAGCATGTGGCGCAAGGACAACGGCCCGCAGTCCGAGCTGCGCCGGATCGCCTTCACCCCGGCCGGCCTGGTCGTCCCCAGCCGGGACTGGCTGATCGGCCGCACCGACGAGCGGGTCGCCCGGGACGGCTCCACGCTGGCCCGGCCGGACACCGCCGGCCCGCCCGCCGGCAGCGCCACCTCCGCGGCCATCACCGGCGCCCCGGCGCTGGGCGCGTCCCCCGGGAGCCCGGCGCGCGGCCCGGCGCCCGGCGCCCCCACCGCCCGCAGCACGGCCGGGACGACCGGCACCGCCCCCACCATCGGCCGGGTGCCGATCCAGAGCCGCCGGCCGCCGGTCGCCGTCGAGCCGCCGTACACCGACCCGGCCCGCGAGTCCCGCCCCACCCTGCGGGTCGGCCGGGGCGACATCGCCGCCATCCGGGCCGTCGGCGACCTCTTCCGTGCGCTCGACCACGCCTACGGCGGCGGCCACGCCCGCCAGGCGCTGGTCCGCTACCTGGAGAGCGAGGCCGAGCCGATGCTGCGCGGCCGCTACGGCGAGCAGATCGGCCGGGCCCTGTTCGGTGCGGTCGCCGACCTCACCAGGCTGGCCGGCTGGACGTCCTTCGACATCGCCGCGCACGGCCTCGCCCAGCGCTACTTCGTCCAGGCGCTGCGGCTCTCCCAGGCCGCCGGGGACCGCGCGCTCGGCGGGTACGTGCTGGTGACGATGAGCCAGCAGGCCGTCCACCTGGGCCACGGCCGGGAGGCCGTCCAGCTCGCCCGGGTCGCCCAGCAGGGCGTGGGCACCGCCGTGCCGCCGGTCGTCCAGTCGCTGATGCACGCCGCCGAGGCGCGCGGACACGGCCTGCTCGGCGACGTCCGGTCCTGCACCACCGCCCTGGTGCGCGCCGAGCGCTCGCTGGCCGCGGCCCGGACCGGTGACGAACTGCCCTCCTGGGCGCGGTACTTCGACGAGGCCCAGCTCTCCGACGAGTTCGCCCACTGCTACCGCGACCTCCAGCAGTGGCGGACGGCCGCGCAGCACGCCGAGAAGTCGCTGCGGCTGCGCTCGCCCGCCTACGCCCGCAGCCGGATCTTCTGCCGCCTGGTGCTGGCCACCGCCCGGCTCGGCATGGGGGACCTCGACGAGGCCTGCACCATGGCCACCGACGCGCTGCGGGCGGCGGGGGAGATGCGCTCGGCCCGCTCGCTGGAGTACGTCCGGGACTTCCACCGCCGCCTCACCCCGTACCGCGGCAGCCCGGTGGCCCGCGCCTTCGAGGAGACGGCCCGGCAGGCGGGGGTGATCTGACCGGCCGGCGGGAGCGAGGCGACCACCGGCGGACCGGGTGCGTGGGGCCGTCCCCACGCACCCGGCGCACGGAGGCCGGGCCCGGCCTCCGTGCCTCCGCGTGGACCGGGGCACCGGCACGCCGTCGGTCTGTCACCCCGGCAGACCGCTGCTGTGTCCCGGCGCCGTGAAGTGCGCGCGCGGGGCGGCGGGGCCGGAAGGAGCCCCGCCCGTCAGGCCGCCGCCTCCGCCTCCGGGGCCTCGGCCGGGACGCCGAGGTCGCTCAGCACCGCCCGCGCCGCCCGCCGCCCGGAGACCAGCGCGCCCTGCACGGTGCTGGTGTCCCGGTGGTCCCCGGCGACGTACAGCCCGGCCAGCAGCCGCACCGGGCGGCGGGGGTTGTGCGGCGGCGGCATCGCGGGCAGCGCGTCCGGGACGTGCCGCACGCCGAGGAACTGCCAGCCCGACGTCGGGCCGCCGTACAGCTCGGCCAGCCGGGCCCGGACGGCCGGCTCCAGCCCGGCCGGGCCGCCCACGTCGAAGGCGCGCCGCCCGAGCACGGTGGTGGCGATCAGCGCCTGACCGGCCGGGGCGTAGGACGGGTGCAGTTCGCTGAGCACCAGTGAGTGCGAGACCAGTGGTGGCTGCCCGTTCGGCCGGTCGCCGTCGAGCAGCAGGACGGCCTCGCCCAGCGGGGCGGCGTCGGCCGCGTGGAAGAAGGTCGTGACGGGGTGGAAGGCCGGCAGCCGTAGCCCGGGCAGCAGTTCGGCGGCGGAGCGGGCGTCGGTGGCGACGACGACGGCCTGGGCGCCGATCCGCCCGTGCGCGACGGTCTCCACGCCGTCCGCGGCGACCGAGGTGACCCGCACGCCGGTGCGTACGGTGCCGGCGGGCAGGGCGGCGGCCAGCTGGGCCGGTACCGCCGCGATCCCGTCGGCGGGCAGACACAGGCGCCCGCGCGCGTACGAGCGCAGCACCAGGTCGGCGATCCGGCTGCTGGTGCCGAGGGCCGGATCGGAGAGCAGGGCGCTGAGCAGCGGGCGCAGGAAGCCGTCCACGGTGCGCTGGGCGAGGCCGTGGCCGGCCAGCGCGCGGGCGGCGGTGGTCTCCGGCCGGGCCTGGAGGCGGCCGACCGGGGTGGTGGCGAGTCGGCCGAGCCGGCCGGCCAGCCGGGCCTTGTCCAGCGGGCTGCCGAGCGGGGCCCGGGCGGCGGCCTGCCGGGCGACGGTGAGCTGGGGGTCCCCGGCGCGGTACCGGCGTCCGGCGCTGTGCACCAGTACGCCGGGCGCGAGCGGGCGCAGGTCGAGGCGGTCGAGGTCGAGCGTGCGGCGCAGCTCCGGGAAGGCGGTGTTCAGCAGGTGACTGCCGTCGTCGAGCCGGAAGCCGTCCTGCTCGCGGGTGGCCATCCGGCCGCCGATCCGGTCGGTGGTCTCCAGGACCTGAACGGTGAGGCCGTGGCCGGTGAGCGCGCGGGCGGCGGCCAGGCCCGCGAGTCCGGCGCCGACCACGACGACGTCCGGGTCGGACGGCCGGCGGGCGCGGCGGGTGAAGTCGTACGTGGGCACTGGGGTGCTCCCTCCCTGGTCCCGGGGCTCCGGCCGACGCAGGCAGCGGGGTGCCGGGACACGGTCCGTGGAGGGTGATGCCCCGTCAGTGTGAGCGTCAGACAGTCACATCCGACCGGATCCGAGGGGCGGGGAGGGTGGTGCGGCACCGGGCGGGGGCGCGGTCACGGACAGTGCGCCGTGGCGGCCGGGTTCGGGGGTCGGCGGGCGCGCACGGTCACCGGGGGCGTGCGACGCGCCCGCCGTGTGCTCCCGTGCGCCCCCTCCTCGGGCCCCCTCGGAATCCGCCCGGCATATGCCGCTGGCCAGGGCGGATACCGTAGTCGGAGTACGCACGGGTCCGCGCGACCCGCACGCGCGCCGACCGCCCAGCGCGCGCAGCCACCCCGCGCGCCCCGCCGGCCGGGCACCCATCCCGCCGAGGCCGCCTGCTGCCCGACCTGCCCGCCGCCCCTCGGCGCCCTGCCCGCCCGTCACATCGCCGCGAGCACCGCCGAGTACACCTCCGGGTGGGCGAAGCGGAAGCCCGCGTCCAGCAGCCGCCGCGGCACCACCCGGTGGCTGCCGACCACCTCGACCGCCAGCTCGCCCAGCACCGCCTTGAGCACCGCCTCCGGCACCGGGAACGGCGTGGGCCGCCGCAGCGCCCGGCCGAGCGCGGCCGTCAGCTCGGCGTTGGTCGCCGGGTTCGGCGCGGTGAGGTTGAAGGCACCGGAGAGGTTGTCGTGGTCGATCAGGAACCGCAGCGCGGCCACCTCGTCGTGCAGCGAGATGAAGCTCCAGTACTGCCGCCCGTTGCCGAGCCGCCCGCCGAGGCCCAGCCTGAACAGCGGGAACAGCCGTGCGCCGGCCCCGCCGGCCGAGGAGAGCACCATCCCGGTGCGGGGGTGGACGACCCGGATCCCGGCCCGCTCGGCCGGCCTGGCGGCGTCCTCCCACTCCCGGCAGACCTCGGCCAGGAAGTCGTCGCCGGCGGGGGAGTCCTCGTCGATCACCCGGTCGCCGGTCTGCCCGTACCAGCCGACCGCGGAGGCGCTCACCAGGACCTGCGGCGGCTCCTTGAGCGCGGCCAGGGCGACGGCCAGCGTCTCGGTGCCGTACACCCGGCTCTCCCGGATCTCCCGCTTGTAGGAGTCCGACCAGCGGCGGTCGCCGACCCCGGCGCCGGCCAGGTGCACCACGGCCTGGACCCCGTCCAGCCCGCCCCGCTGGACCTCGCCGCCCAGCGGGTTCCAGCCGATCGCCGTGCTGCCGTCCGGCCGTGGGCCGGTCTTCGAACGGTGCCGGACCAGCCGGACCACCTCGTGGCCGTCCGCCAGCAGGGAGCGGACGAGAGCCGAACCGATCAAACCCGTGGAACCCGTGACAGCGATGCGCATGCACCCATCCTCGCAGTTCCCGGGTTCCCCGACGGCCCGTCACACCCCGCACGCACCTCGCTTACCATGGCGCGCATGCCTGACGACGATCTGATCATCCGTACGGCGCGGAGCGAGGACGAGCGCGAGCTCGCCGTCCTCAACCACGCGGCCTGGTCCGTCCTGTCCGACGTCTCCCCGCAACCGGTCGTCGAGGACCCGATCTTCGACGAGCGGCACGCCCCCGAGCACTACCTGCTGGCCGTGCTGGACGGCCGGATCGTCGGCTACGTCCGCCAGGTCCCGCCCACCCCGCTGGCGAGCAACCGGCACGTACGGCAGATCCAGGGCCTCGCCGTCGACGACACCGTCCGCGGCCGGGGCGTCGGCCGCCGGCTGGTCGAGGCGGCCTGCGCGGCGGCCCGGGCGGAGGGCGCCCGCAGGATGACCCTGCGGGTGCTCGGCTGGAACGCCCCAGCCCGCCGCCTCTACGAGAGCTGCGGCTTCGTCGTCGAGGGCTCGCTGGCCGAGGAGTTCCTGATCGACGGCCGGTACGTGGACGACATCTGGATGGCCCGCGGCCTGACCGACTGAGCCGCCGGGAGGCCTGCCCGGGCCTCGCCGTGGCCCTGCCCGGGACTCGTCGGCACCCTGTCCGGACAGACGGCCGACCACTCGAACAGGCTTGCCGCAGAAGGCGGTTCACCGCCCGCGAGTGGTGCGGAGTCGTGACGGTTCCGCCCTGTCCGGACCGCCGCCGCGCCGGGTACCGTACGGCCGTGAGCAACTCGACGCCTCCCGGGTGGTACCCGGTCCCGGGTGCGGACGGCGCCCCCGGTCACGAGCGCTGGTGGGACGGCAACGCCTGGACCAGCGAGGTCCGACCGCTCCGGGGCGGCGTCGCGGGCGGGCTCGCCGACGCCCCCACCCAGACCTCGCCGCCCTCCGACCGGCAGCCGCCCGGCCACGGCCACCCGGGCGGCCAGGCGGCACCGGCCTACGGCTACCCGGGCCAGGAGGCCTACCAGGCCCAGCCCCCGCTCGGCTACCAGGACCCGGCCCAGGCCGGCTACCAGGCCCCGGCCCAGGCCGGCTACCCGCCCCAGGCCGGCTACCCGCCCCAGGATCCCGGCTACGGCTACGGCTACCCGGGCCCGGGCTACCCGCCGTCCCCGAAGGCCAGGTCAAGGACCGGCCCGGTCATCGGCATCGCGGTCGCCGTGCTGGCCGTGGTCGGGATCGTCGCCGGGGTCGCGCTCAGCGGCGGCGGCGACCCGAAGGCGGACCCGGCCCCGACCGTCACCGTGACCGAGAGCAGCAGCTCCTCGCCGAGCCCCAGCCCGACCGTGCCCACCGGCAGCCCCGTCGCGCCCAAGCCCCTGCCCGCGGTCAAGAGCACCGTCCCCGACCCCCAGCACGCGATCACCGTGCCGGTCTTCGACGGCTGGGACGTGTCCGCGAACCCGCCGCACTCGACGGTCTACCTCGGCACCGGCCGCTACACCTGCCCGGACGGCAGTTCCTGCATCCGCGGCCAGTTCTCGGTCGAGAAGGACACCGTCCAGGGCACCACGCCGAAGGCGGCCGCCGACACCCAGATGCCCGTCTACGCCGGGCAGATCTTCTCCGGGGTCAGCTCGCACACCGACGCCGGCTCCGGGTACGTCAGCGTGGCCGGGGTGCTCGGCTACGCCACCCGCTGGCACATCCGCACCACGGACGGCACCCAGGGCTACGTCCTGGTGGCCGCCCTCCCGGCCAAGGGCGGCGGCTACGTGGTCATGGAGGGCGGCGTGGACGACAACCCGGCGGCGCCGGAGTTCGCGGCGCTGGACCGGATCCTCAGGGGCATCAAGCAGGACGGCACCGCCGGCAGCAGCGTCTGAGGACCGACACCTAGTCCCCGTACCGCTCCCAGAGCTTGGGGAAGCGCTTCGCCATGACGTCCGGGTCGTCGAAGTCCAGCGCCGCCCCGGACGGCCGGGCGGGCGGCCGCCCGCCCACCTCGGGCAGTGGCAGCCCGGTCAGCTGCTCGTACGCCTCGTCGGCGGCGTAGCCGAGGTCCTCGGCCTCGCCGTCCTCCTCCTCGTCGAACTCGGGCAGCAGGTCCGCCAGGTCGTCCGGCTCGGCCAGCCCGCCCTCGAAGACCTCCCGGCCCTGGCCGATCAGCCAGGACCGGAAGTAGTCGAAGGTGTCGTCGGAGGCGCCGTCGAGCAGCAGGTAGGCCGCGCCCCACAGGTCGTGGCGGTAGGCCCGGTGGAACCGCGCCTGGAACAGCCGGGCGAAGTCGATCACATCGTCCGGGGTCAGCTGGAGGAGCCGTTCCACCAGTAGGTCTGCCTGCTCGTCGGGGTCGCCCTCGGCGGCGTCCCGGGTCTCGTCGATGATCTGCCAGAAGTCCGTCTCGTCCATCACCGCTCCAGCATCCCCGTTCGGCCGCGTCCGCGCATGCCGCGACTCGGCGTGCGTTCAGGAGTCGGTCCGTCAGGGGGGCCGGGAACGGCGGAACCCCGCGCCGTCCGGGGACGACGCGGGGTTCCGTACGCGGGGTTCCGCGGGGACCTGGTGGGGTCAGAGGCCGAGCTCGACCTCGAACTCGCCGGCCTCGAGGATCTCCTTGACCGCGACCAGGTAGCGGGCGGCGTCGGCGCCGTCCACCAGGCGGTGGTCGTAGGAGAGCGACAGGTAGGTCATGTCACGGATGCCGATGGCGGTGCCGCCGTCGGCCTCGATGACCACCGGGCGCTTGACGGTGGCGCCGATGCCCAGGATGGCGACCTGGTTCGGCGGCACGATCACGGTGTCGAACAGCGCACCGCGCGAGCCGGTGTTGCTGATGGTGAAGGTGGCGCCGGACAGCTCGTCCGGGGTGATCTTGCTGTCGCGGACCTTGGTGGCCAGCTCGGCGGTCTTCTTCGAGATGCCGGCGATGTTGAGGTCGCCCGCGCCCTTGATGACCGGGGTCATCAGGCCCTTCTCGGAGTCCACCGCGATACCGATGTTCTCGGTGTCGAAGTAGGTGACCGTGCCCTCGGCGTCGTTGATCCGGGCGTTGACGACCGCGTGGACCTTCAGCGCCTGGGCGGCGGCCTTGACGAAGAACGGCATCGGGGAGAGCTTGACGCCCTCGCGGGCCAGGAAGCCCTCCTTGGCCTTCGCGCGCAGCGACATGATCTTGGTGACGTCCACCTCGACCACGCTGGTCAGCTGGGCCTGCTCGTGCAGCGCCTTCATCATGTTGTCGCCGATGACCTTGCGCATGCGGGTCATCTTGACGGTCTGGCCGCGCAGGGCGGACGGCGCGGCGGCGGCCTTCGGCGCGGCGGCCGGGGCGGCAGCGGCGACGGGGGCCGGAGCGGCCTTGGCGGCCTCCGCGGCGGCGATGACGTCCTGCTTGCGGATGCGGCCGCCGACGCCGGTGCCGGCGACGGAGGACAGCACGACGCCGTGCTCGGCGGCGAGCTTGCGCACCAGCGGGGTGACGTAGGCGTCACCGTTGTCGGCCACCGGAGCGGCCGGGGCGGCAACCGGGGCCGGAGCAGCCGGGGCGACCGGAGCCGGAGCGGCAACCGGGGCCGGAGCGGCCGGGGCAACCGGAGCCGGGGCAGCGACCGGGGCCGGAGCGGCCGGGGCAACCGGAGCCGGAGCGGCAACCGGGGCCGGAGCGGCCGGGGCAACCGGAGCCGGAGCCGGGGCGGCGACCGGAGCCGGAGCGGCGGCGACGGCACCGGCGGCACCGATCAGCGCGAGCTGGGCGCCGACCTCGGCGGTCTCGTCCTCGCCGACCAGGATCTTCACCAGGGTGCCGGCGACCGGCGACGGGATCTCGGTGTCGACCTTGTCGGTGGAGACCTCGAGCAGCGGCTCGTCGATCTCGACGGTGTCACCCTCGGCCTTCAGCCAGCGGGTGACGGTGCCCTCGGTGACCGACTCGCCCAGCGCCGGCAGCAGCACCGGGGTGGCGTCGGCGGCCGGAGCGGCGGCGGGGGCCGGAGCGGCGACCGGAGCCGGAGCCGGAGCCGGGGCGGCAACCGGAGCCGGAGCGGCAACCGGGGCCGGAGCGGCGGCGGGCGCGGCCTCGGCGACCGGGGCCGCGGCGGCGACCGGGGCACCCGAACCGTCGTCGATGACCGCCAGCTCGGCGCCCACCTCGACGGTCTCGTCCTCGGCGACCTTGATGGAGGCCAGGATGCCGGAAGCCGGGGCCGGGATCTCGGTGTCGACCTTGTCGGTCGACACCTCGAGCAGCGGCTCGTCGACCTCGACACGCTCACCCTCGGCCTTCAGCCAGCGGGTGACGGTGCCCTCGGAAACGCTCTCGCCCAGCGCGGGCAGTGTTACTGAGACCGCCATGGTTTCAGCGACTCCTATCAAGTCTTGCGTACGGGAAGTACTTGCGTACGGGAAGTACCGGGAAAGGGGGTGGGGCGTGATCAGTCGTGCGCGTGCAGCGGCTTGCCGGCCAGCGCCAGGTGCGCCTCGCCCAGGGCCTCGGACTGGGTCGGGTGCGCGTGGATGAGCTGCGCGACCTCGGCCGGCAGGGCCTCCCAGTTGTAGATCAGCTGGGCTTCGCCGACCTGCTCGCCCATGCGGGCGCCGACCATGTGGACGCCGACCACGGCGCCGTCCTTGACCTGGACGAGCTTGATCTCGCCGGCGGTCTTCAGGATCTTGCTCTTGCCGTTGCCGGCCAGGTTGTACTTGAGGGTGACGACCTTCTCCTTGCCGTACAGCTCGACGGCCTTGGCCTCGGAGATGCCGACGGAGGCGACCTCGGGGTTGGAGTAGGTCACGCGCGGGACGCCGTCGTAGTCGATCGGCATCGGCTTGAGGCCGGCCAGGCGCTCGGCCACCAGGATGCCCTCGGCGAAGCCGACGTGGGCCAGCTGCAGGGTCGGGGCGAGGTCACCGACGGCGGAGATGGTGGGCACGTTGGTGCGCATGTACTCGTCGACCAGGACGTAGCCGCGGTCCATCGCGACGCCGTTCTCCTCGTAGCCGAGACCGGCCGAGACCGGGCCGCGGCCGATGGCGACGAGCAGCAGGTCGGCGTCGATCTGCTTGCCGTTCTCGGTGGAGACGCGGACACCGGTCTCGGTGTACTCGACGCCCGAGAAGCGCGCCTTCAGCTCGAACTTGATGCCGCGCTTGCGGAACGCGCGCTCCAGCAGCTTGGAGGAGTTCTCGTCCTCCAGCGGGACGAGGTGCGGCAGCGCCTCGACGATGGTGACCTCGACGCCGAAGGACTTCCAGACCGAGGCGAACTCGACGCCGATCACGCCGCCGCCGAGGATGACGGCCGACTTCGGGATGCGGTCGAGCTTGAGGGCGTGGTCCGAGGAGATCACGCGGTTGCCGTCGATCTCCAGGCCCGGGATCGAGCGCGGCACGGAACCGGTGGCCAGGACGATGTGCCGGCCTTCGATGCGCTGGCCGTTGACGTCAACCGAGGTCTGCGAGGAGAGCTTGCCCTCGCCCTGGATGAAGGTGACCTTGCGGGACGCCACCAGGCCCTGGAGGCCCTTGTACAGGCCGGCGATGACGTCGTCCTTGTACTTGTGGACGCCGTTGATGTCGATGCCCTGGAAGGTGGCCAGCACGCCGAACTCGGCGGCCTCCTTCGTCTCGTCCGCGATCTCCGCGGCGTGCAGGAGAGCCTTGGTCGGGATGCAGCCGCGGTGCAGGCAGGTGCCGCCCAGCTCACCCTTCTCGACCAGGGCAACGCTCAGGCCCAGCTGAGCGGCGCGGAGCGCCGCGGCGTAACCGCCGCTTCCGCCTCCGAGAATGACTACGTCGAAAACGGTGCTGGCGTCGTTCGCCACGTCACGTCCTCCATGCATGGGGTAGGTCGCCGGGCCGGTCGCGGTCCGGTGGGTCGGAAGCCTTTGTGGGGCGCCCAGTCGTGCCGGAAATACATCTTCGCACTTGTTCACGGTGGCTGATGTCCGGGCCCGAGCCAGGGGTGTCCCGCGGAGCGGTCACCGGGGCGGGAATACCCCCGACGGAAGGGCATCATCGCAGCTCAGCGACGTGTTGACAGCCGCCGGTCGGGCGTCTTCCACGCCGCCCGCCGCCACTTCTTCCGCAGTGCGGAACAAAGTTTCGCCCGCAGCGAACAGGGGTGCGCCCCGTCGCCCCGACCTACTCGCAGGTAACCCGGCCGGAACGCCCGGCCGGAACGCCCGGCCGGAAAGCCGACGGGGCCCGGCGCACACGCGCCGGGCCCCGTCGCAGCGGGTCCTCGACCAGGAGCCCCCTCGATCGGGGTCCCGGACCAGGCTTCGCCGGTTCGGCCTCGCCGGATCAGGCCTTGCCGTTCGCCTTCTGCTCGGCGAAGCGGACCAGGGTGCGCACCGCGCTCGCGGTGCCGCCCTTCGGGGTGTAGCCGTACGGCGCGCCCTCGTGGAACGCCGGGCCGGCGATGTCCAGGTGCGCCCAGTCGGTGCCCTCGGCCACGAACTCCTTCAGGAACAGGCCGGCCACCAGGCCGCCGCCCATCCGCTCGCCCATGTTGGCCAGGTCGGCGATGGTCGACTCGGTGAAGCCCTTGCGCAGGTCGGCCGGCAGCGGCATCGGCCAGGACTGCTCGCCCGCCTCGCCGGCCAGGACGTGCAGCTCCTCGCGCAGCTCGTCGTCGTTGGCCATCACGCCGAAGGTGCGGTTGCCCAGGGCCAGCACCATGGCACCGGTCAGGGTGGCCACGTCGACGATGACGTCCGGGTTCTCCTCGCCGGCCCGCACGATCGCGTCGGCCAGCACCAGGCGGCCCTCGGCGTCCGTGTTCAGGACCTCGACGGTCTTGCCGCCGTACATCTTCAGCACGTCGCCCGGGCGGGTGGCGGAGCCGGACGGCATGTTCTCGGCCAGCGCCAGCCAGGCGGTCACGTTGACGACCAGGCCCAGGCGCTTGGCGGCCACCACGGCGGCGAACACGGCGGCGGCGCCGGCCATGTCGCACTTCATGGTCTCGTTGTGGCCGGCCGGCTTCAGCGAGATGCCGCCCGAGTCGTAGGTGATGCCCTTGCCGACGAAGGCGAGGGTGGCCTTGGCCTTCGGGTGGGTGTAGGCCAGCTTCACCAGGCGGGGCGGGTTCTCCGAGCCGCCGCCGACGCCCAGCAGGCCGCCGAAGCCGCCCTTGGTCAGCGCCTTCTCGTCCAGCACCTCGACCTTGAGGCCGTGCTCCTTGCCGGCGGCCTGGGCGATCGCGGCGAAGCTCTTCGGGTTCAGGTCGTTCGGCGCGGTGTTGACCAGGTCGCGGGCCCGGTTCATCTCCTCGCCGATCGCGGCGGCGCGCTCCACGGCGGCCTTGGCGTCCTTGCTGCCCTTGCGGGCGGTCAGCAGGACCAGCTCGCCGACCGGCTCCTTGCCGTTGCCGTCGCCCTTGTACGTGCCGAAGGCGTACGAGCCGAGCAGGCCGCCCAGCGCGACCGCCTCGATCTCCTCGGCGGACTCGGCCGGCAGGGCCAGCGCGGCCTTCTTGGCACCGGCCAGGGTGCGGGCGGCGACACCGGCGGCGCGGCGCAGCGTCTCCAGCTCGTAGGCGCCCTCGGCGGCCTCGCCCAGGCCGACCGCGAGCACGAGCGCGGCCTTCAGGCCGGCGGGGGAGGGGACCTTGACGGCCTCGCCCTCGGCGCCGGTCGCGCCCAGGGTGCTGAGGACCTCGGTCAGCTTGCCCTCGAACGCCTCGTTGACGGCCTCGGCGCCGGGGGCCAGCACGATGCCCTTGGGGCCCTTCGCGACACCGATCACCAGGGCGTCCGCGCGCAGCGAGGCGGCGGAGGAGGTGCTCACAGACAATGCAGTCACGTAATGCGTCCTGTTCTTTCGCGGTCCACGGCCGGCCACGGCGAGGCTGCCGCACCGGCGCAGCCCGCCGTCGCAGGCCGTCCGCCGGCGGGCCTCCGCGGGTCCGGGCCCCCTGGTGCGCGCGGCCGTCCGCGCGGCCGCGCGCACCAGAGGCCCCGGCTCCTCGGTGCGCGCCGGGCGGGCAGGACCTGCCACGGTGCAGGGCTGCGGTGCTCCACGCATGGTAGTCCGCATGCTGGGATCACGCGCCGCCCGGTATCAGCCGAGCAAAGCCAGGGCGAACAGCGAGGCGGTCGCGGCGGTTTCGGCCATCGCGCCGAGCACGTCGCCGGTGATCCCGCCGAACCGCCGCACACACCGGCCGAGCAGCAGCCGGGCACAGCCGGTGCCGAGTACAACGGCCAGTGGGAGAAAGAGAGTTGACCATCCGTCGAACAGTCCCGCGGCGGCCAGGGCGAGCGCCGCGGCGGCCGTCCCGGCGGCGGCCCCGGCGGGCGGCACGGTGCCCGCCACCATCGCCCCCAGCCCGCCGGGCCGGGCGGCCGGCACCGACCGCAGGCAGCCCCAGGAGAGCGCGCACCGGGCGGCCGTCGCCGAGGCGAGCACCGCGAGCGCGCCGCGCAGCGGGGAGTGGTCGAACTGCCCGGCCAGCGCGGCCACCTGGGCGAGCAGCACGAGGACCAGGGTCAGTACGCCGAACGGACCGATGTCGGACTGCTTCATGATGCGCAGCGCGTCCTCGGCCGGCTTCCCGCTGCCCAGCCCGTCGGCGACGTCCGCCAGACCGTCGAGGTGCAGCCCGCGGGTCAGCCCGGCGAGCACCCCCACCGCGGTCACCGCGCCGAGCAGCCCGCCCGCCCGCCAGGCCACCAGCGCCCCGGCCGCGGCCGCCAGGGCCCCCAGCACCAGTCCGACCAGCGGGGCCGTCAGCATCGCCCGGGCCGCCGCGGCCCGGTCCCACCGCTCCACCCGCACCCGCAGGACGGACAGCGTCCCGAAGCCGAACCGCAGGCCGTCGGCCCAGCCGGCCCGATCGCCGCCGTTCGCCATGAATCGCGTTCCTCTCACAAACAAGAACGCCCCTGACCAGGGGCGTTCTTGTGGGGTGTCGGGCAGTCAGCCGAGCGGTGCCGCTACAGCTTCCGCAGCAGGTCCGCCGCCGAGGGCAGCTTGGGCTGCTCCCTCGGCGCGCTCGGCGCGGCCGGTACGAACGGCTTCGGCGTCTCGTCGGCGAGCACGTCGCCCGCGGCCTGGAGCAGCGGCAGCGCCAGCAGCGCGCCGAGGCCCTCGCCCATGGTGATGCCCTGGTCCTGCAGTGGCGTCAGGGTCAGCCGGTCGTACGCCTTCGCCTGGGCCGGCTCGCCGCTGGACTGCCCGGCCCGCCACCACTCCGGGGCCCGGAAGGCGATCCGCTGCGCGACCAGCGCGCAGGCCGCCGAGACCACGCCGTCCAGCACCACCGGCAGCCGCCGGACGGCCGCCTGGAGCAGGAAGCCGGTGATCGCCGCGAAGTCGGCCCCGCCGGTGGCGCCGAGCAGCGCCAGCTGGTCGCCGAGCACCGGCCGGGCCCGCCGCAGCGAGTCCCGGATGGCGGCGCACTTGACCATCCACACGCGGTCGTCGATGCCGGAGCCGCGCCCGGTCACCGCCGCCGCGTCCGTCCCGCAGAGCGCGCCGACCAGCACGCCTGCCACCGTGGTGGCGCCGACCCCGAGGTCGCCGAGCAGCACCAGGTCGGTGCCGGCGTCGGCCTCCTCGTCGGCGACGGCCATGCCGGCCCGGAAGGCCCGGACGGTCTCCTGCGCGGTGAGCGCGTCCTCGACGTCGATCCGCCCTGAGCCGCGCCGGATCCGGTGGGCGACCACCTCGTCCGGGAAGTCGTGCGGGTCGGCGTCCACCGCGACGTCGACGACCCGCACCTGGGCGCCGTAGCGCGCGGCCAGCCGGGACACCGGCGCGCTGCCGTCGAGCACGGCCCGCACCCGGGCCGCGGTGCCGCCCTTGGCGGGCATCCGGGAGACCCCGAGCGCCGCCACGCCGTGGTCGGCGGCGAACAGCAGCACCTTGGGGGCGGAGACCGGCAGCACCGGCGAGCGCCCCTGTACGGAGGCCAGCCAGCTGCCCAGCTCCTCCAGCCGGCCGAGCCCGCCGCGCGGCCGGTCGGCCGCCTGCCAGCGTTCCTCGGCGGCCCGCCGGGCGCTCTCGTCGGGGCGCTCGACGAGCGAGGAGAACGTATCGAGATCCACGGTCGTGTCCATCGTCCGGAAGGCTACACGCCGAAGGTGTTCAGTTTGAGGCTGCCTTGACGTCCGGCTTGATGGTGAGCGCCTGTCCGGCCACCACCAGCAGGACGCGCTCCGAGGCGTCCGCCACGGCCATGTTGAGCCGGCCCAGGGTGTCGCGGAAGCGGCGGCCCACAGGGGTGGCCGGGACGACTCCCATGCCGACCTCGTTGCTCACCGCGACGGCCGTCCGTCCGGTGGCGGACCAGGCGCCGGCCAGCGCGTCGCAGCGGCGCCGGACGGCGGCCTCGCCGCCGTCCGCCCAGACCGCGTCGTCCCAGGCGCCGCACTCGTCCATCACGGCGGTCAGCCACAGGGCGAGGCAGTCGATCAGCACCGGTGCCGGGTCGGCCGGGTCGGCGAGCACGGCCTCCAGGTCGCAGGTCTCGGCGGTGCGCCAGCTCCCCGGCCGGCGCTCCCGGTGCAGCGCGACCCGCTGGGCCCACTCGGCGTCGCCGTCCCGGGTGCCGCCGGTGGCCACGTACAGGACGTCCGGGTGGTCGGCCAGCAACTGTTCGGCGCGGGTGGACTTGCCGGAGCGGGCGCCGCCGAGCAGCAGCGTGCGGGGCAGCGGGGGACGGGTGGGCTCGGGTGGGGTCGCCATGCCGCCATCCTGCCCGAGAGGTATACGGCGGGTCGGGTCGGGCAGGCTATGGTGCGCAGCACACAGGCAGCGTCAGTGGGAGGAGCCGGGCATGGTCTGGACGTGGCGGTACGAGAAGGCGGACGGCAGCGCGGTGACGCCCGGCGGCGGCCAGGAGGAGTTCGCCGGCCAGGGGGACGCCGAGACCTGGATCGGGGAGACCTGGAAGCAGCTCGCCGAGGAGGGCGTGGACACCGCGGTCCTGCTGGAGGACGGCACCAAGGTCTACGCGATGAGCCTGCACGAGGGCTGAGCCCGGGGCCGGCCGCGCGGGGCTACTTCGCCCCGATCACGTGCAGGAGCGCGGCGACCTGCCGGTACGGGTCGGTGCGGCCGGCCCGGTCCTCGGCTTCCAGGAGCTGGGCCAGCTGCCGCCCGTCCACCGGCGGGGCCGCGTCGTCCGCGGCGTTGTCGGTGAAGACCCGCACGCCGTACCAGTGCCGCAGCGGCACCGACACCTCGGAGAGGGTGACGGTGAGGTCGGAGAGCCGGTCGGCCCGTGCGGCCAGTCCGACCCGGTTGTAGTACCGGTCGCTCTCGAAGGCGTGCAGGGCGGCCCGCCAGTCCCCGGCGGCGGCCGGCCGAAGGGCGAGCGAGTCGCGGTTGCGGACGAGCAGCGAGAGCAGTCCGCCGGGCGCCAGCAGCCGGGCCAGCGAGGCGATCATCGGGTCCGGGTCGGGCAGGTACATCAGCACGCCGTGGCAGAGCACCACGTCGAAGCTGCGCGGGCCGAACCAGCGTCCGCACTGGTGGCCGTCGCCGCTGAGCAGCTGCATCCGGCCGCGGACCTCCGGCGGTTCCTCGGCGAGCGCCGCCTGGGCGACGCCGAGCGCGACCGGGTCGGAGTCGATCCCGGTGACGTAGTGGCCGGCCCGGGCCAGCCGCAGCGCCTGGGTGCCCTGGCCGCAGCCGATGTCGAGGACGCGCTGCGCGCTGCGGCCGGACAGCTGTTCAGCGAGCTGGCGGGCGACGAGCTCCTGGCGGACGAAGTTGCGCAGTCCGCCGGGCCGGGTCGGCCAGGCGGTGGTGCCGCCCGCGAAGGAACCGCTGCGCGAGGGCAGCCGGCGCTCCTGCGCGATCCGGTCGTGGCCGCCCTCGCCCTGCCCCGGAAGCGTGCCCCCCTGCCCGGGAACCGCGTAGAGGCCGGGCCCCTCCCAGGAGGGCGGGGCCCAGCCGGAGTCGACCGGTTCGGCGGTCAGGGCTTCTCCCCGCGCCGCACCTGCGGCTTGGGCAGACGCAGCCGGCGCATCTGGAGGGTGCGCATGATGCCGTACGCGACGGCGCCGCGGGTGTTCTGCCCGGCGAAGCGCTCGGCCAGCTGCTTGCGCAGGCCGAGGCCGAGGCGGACGAAGTCCAGCACGACGAACACGAAGAACAGCAGGAACAGCAGCGTGGAGAGCAGCTGGAGGGTCGGCACCTTGACGATGCTGAGCACCAGGATGACCACGGCGGCCGGCAGGAAGAACTCGGCGAGCGACCAGCGGGAGTCCACGTAGTCGCGCGCGAACTTGCGCACCGGGCCCTTGTCACGGGCCGGCAGGTGGCGCTCGTCGCCGTTCATCAGGGCCTGGCGCTGCTTCTCGCGCTCGGAGCGCATCCGCTCGCGCCCCTGTCGGGCGGCCTCCTTGCGGTCCTTGGGCACGGTCACCCGGGTACGCCGGTTGGCCTCGGCCTCACTGCGCTTGGGGGTGGGGCGGCCCTTCTTGGCCTGCGGGTCGCGGGCCTGGGTCGTCTCGTCCTGCTTCTCCAGCACGGTGGCGGAGGCGGCGGCATCATCTGAACGGCGTCGGAACACACCACCAGCGTACGGGGTGCCGGGCGGCTTCCACGGGTGCCCTCGGACCCAAACGCATATCGATACCGCAGGGGCGGCGTGCGGGCCGGGTTTCCGGGGGCCTTCCCGTAGGGGATCAGTCGGATGGACGATGGGAGGTATGAGGGGCGGATCCACCCGGGGGAGGAGGAAACGCCTCCGGTCGCTGTAGCAGTCTTGTTGCAGGCAGGTGCACTGCGGCGACGGGCTCGCTGCACATACACTCGTCGTGTCTGGTAACGAGATAGAGACCGCAGGCCGGAGAAGGGGGCACCCGAGGCCCATGAGCGACGGAATCATGAAGCGTATGGGGCTGATCTTCCGCTCCAAGGCGAACAAGGCCTTGGATCGGGCGGAGGATCCGCGTGAGACGCTCGACTACTCGTACCAGAAGCAGCTCGAGTTGCTGCAGAAGGTACGGCGCGGTGTCGCGGACGTCGCGACCTCGCGCAAGCGGCTCGAGCTCCAGCTGACCCAGCTCCAGCAGCAGTCGGCCAAGTACGAGGACCAGGGCCGCAAGGCGCTGTCGCTCGGACGCGAGGACCTCGCCCGCGAGGCCCTGACCCGCAAGGCCAACATGCAGTCGCAGATCACCGACCTGGAGACGCAGTACCAGCAGCTCCAGGCCGAGGAGGAGAAGCTCACGCTCGCCTCCCAGCGACTTCAGGCCAAGGTGGACGCCTTCCGCACCAAGAAGGAGACCATCAAGGCGACGTACACGGCCGCCCAGGCGCAGACCCGCATCGCCGAGTCCTTCTCCGGCATCTCGGAGGAGATGGGCGACGTCGGCCTGGCGATCCAGCGTGCCGAGGACAAGACCGCCCAGATGCAGGCCCGCGCCGGTGCCATCGACGAGCTGCTCGCCTCCGGCGCGCTCGACGACGCGAGCGGTCTCGGCCGCAAGGACGACATCGAGGCCGAGCTGGAGCGCGTGGCCGGCGGTTCCGACGTCGAGCTGGAGCTGGCCCGGATGAAGGCCGAGCTGTCCGGCCCGTCCTCGGCCGGTCCCGCCGCGATCGAGCAGGGCAAGCAGCCGGGCGCCCAGCCGCAGCCGCAGCAGGACACCCCGCGCATCAACTACAACAAGTGATCCGAGCTCGACCCCACGAACCAGGGAGACGCACGGCATGATCATGAGGGTCATGGGTGAAGGGCAGTACGAGGTGGGCGATGACCACCTGAACCTGCTCAACGAGCTCGACGCGGAGCTCGTCACCGCAGTGGAGTCGGGGGACGAGACGCTCTTCCGCCAGGCCTACGGCAAGCTCATCGACGCGGTGAAGCAGTTCGGCACCCCGGTGCCGCTGGATTCGCTGGAGCCGTCCGAGCTGATCCTGCCGAGTGCCGACGCGACGATCGACGAGGTCCGCGAACTGCTCATGGCCGACGGCGAGGGCGTGATCCCGGGCTTCCCCGAGTAGCGCCTGCGGCTGCTGCCAGACGAAAGGGCGGGCCCCCTCCGGTGGGAGGGGGCCCGCCCTTCGTGCGTACGGCCGCGGGTTCCCGGGCCCGTGGCCCGGGGCCGCGGACTACGGCAGGGCCAGCATCCGGTCCAGCGCCGCCTTGGCGTACTTCTCGGTCTCCGGGTCGACGGTGATCACGTTCGGCACCCGGCCCTCGACCAGCGACTCCAGCGCCCAGACCAGGTGCGGCAGGTCGATCCGGTTCATGGTCGAGCAGAAGCAGACCGCGCGGTCCAGGAAGACGATCTCCTTGTCCGGGTGCGCCTTGGCCAGGCGGCGGACCAGGTTCAGCTCGGTGCCGATGGCCCACTTGGAGCCGGGCTCGGCGGCGTCCAGCGCCTTGATGATGTACTCGGTCGAGCCCACCATGTCGGCGGCCGCGACGACCTCGTGCTTGCACTCGGGGTGCACCAGGACGGTCACGCCGGGGATCCGCTCGCGCACGTCGTTCACCGAGTCCAGGCTGAACCGGCCGTGCACCGAGCAGTGGCCGCGCCAGAGGATCATCTTCGCGTTCCGCAGCTGCTCGGCGGTCAGGCCGCCGTTCGGCCGGTGCGGGTTGTAGACCACGCAGTCGTCCAGCGAGAAGCCCATGTCCCGCACCGCGGTGTTGCGGCCGAGGTGCTGGTCGGGCAGGAACAGCACCTTCTGGCCCTGCTCGAAGGCCCACTCCAGGGCGCGCTTGGCGTTGGAGGAGGTGCAGATGAGGCCGCCGTGCCGGCCGGTGAAGGCCTTGATGTCGGCGGAGGAGTTCATGTACGAGACCGGGACGGTCACGTCGGCTATGCCGGCGTCGGTCAGCACGTCCCAGCACTCGGCGACCTGCTCGGCGGTGGCCATGTCGGCCATCGAGCAGCCGGCCGCGAGGTCCGGCAGGACGACCTGCTGCCGGTCGCTGGTGAGGATGTCCGCGGACTCGGCCATGAAGTGCACGCCGCAGAAGACGATGTACTCGGCCTCGGGGCGGGCCGCCGCGTCGCGGGCGAGCTTGAAGGAGTCGCCGGTGACGTCGGCGAACTCGATCACCTCGTCGCGCTGGTAGTGGTGGCCGAGGATGAACACGCGGTCGCCGAGCGCGGCCTTGGCCGCGCGGGCGCGCTCGACGAGGTTCGGGTCGGAGGCCGGGGGGAGGTCACCGGGGCATTCGACGCCGCGCTCGCTGTTCGGGTCGGCCTCGCGGCCGAGCAGCAGCAGAGCGAGCGGGGTCGGAGTGGGGTCGACGCCGTGGGTCTCGGTGATGGTGGTGGTCACGGGCGGGTGCCCTTCTGTGCGGCCGAGCTAGCGGTGGGGCCTTTTCGTCTAACTGACGCAATCTATTCTAACCTCTTAGCGTCAGAGTGACGATGGCCATCCTGTCGATGTGACGAGAACCGCTCGTCGAAACGGATGCTTCCGTCGGGGGCCGAATCGATATTTCCAAGCCCGCGGGTATGGCTGAGCCCATGAAAGCAATCGCGATCAACCGCTACGGCGGTCCCGAGGTGGTCGAGTACACCGACCTGCCCGACCCCAAGGTCGGCCCCGACTCCGTGCTGGTCGAGGTCCGGGCGGCCGGGGTGAACCCGGTGGACTGGAAGGTCAGGGACGGCGCCCTGGACGGCATCCTCGACGCGCACTTCCCGCTGGTCATGGGCTGGGACGTGGCCGGCGTGGTCCGCGCGGTCGGCGGCGGGGTCACCGAGTTCGCCCCGGGCGACGAGGTGTTCGGCTACGTCCGCAAGGACGCCGTCGAACACGGCACCTACGCCGAGCTGGTCTCCGCCCCCGTCCGCACCCTGGCCCGCAAGCCGGCCGCGCTGGACTGGGCGCAGTCCGGCGGCCTGCCGCTGGCCGGGCTCACCGCCCTCCAGAGCCTGCGGGCGCTGCGCCTGGCCGAGGGGGAGACCGTCCTGGTGCACGCCGCCGCCGGCGGGGTCGGCCATCTGGCGGTGCAGCTGGCCAGGGCCGTCGGCGCCCGGGTGATCGGCACCGCGGCCGAGCGCAACCACGACTTCCTGCGCGGCCTCGGCGCCGATCCGGTGCGCTACGGCGAGGGCCTGGCCGACCGGGTCCGCGCCCTCGCCCCCGACGGGGTGGACGCGGCGCTCGACCTGGTGGGCCACGGCGCGGTCCGGCTCTCGGCCGAGCTGGTGGCGGACCCGGGCCGGATCGCCTCGGTCGCCGACTTCGGGGTCAGGGCGATCGGCGGCCGGTACGTCTGGGTGCGCCCGGACGCCGGCGGCCTCGCCGAGCTGGCCGCGCTCGCCGACGACGGGCGGCTGACCGTCACCGTCGCCTCCACCTTCCCGCTGGCCCAGGCCGCCTCCGCCCAGGCGCTCAGCGCCGAGGGCCGCACCCGGGGGAAGATCGTGCTGCTCGTCCCGTGACGGCCTCCCGTCGTCCCGCGACGGCCTCCCGTCGTCCCGTGACGGCCTCCCGCCCGTCGCCCGGCGGCGGTGAACTCGTCCAGGTCATCCGCCAGAATGGTGACGAACCGTTTCGGCAGTGGCAGTCCGCCGCCCGGAGCGACCCCGCCGCCCCCCGTACGACCCGTGGAGCCCCGTACCCATGACCAGCAGCCGAGCGCACGAGGTGGTCGGGGCCGACCTGGACGAGACCGACCGGCTCCTGCTCGCCCGGCTCGGCAGCGACGGCCGCGCCTCGTACGCCGAGATCGGCCTGCAGGTGAACCTCTCCGCCACCGCCGTGCGCCGGCGGATCGACCGGCTGCGGGCGCGCGGCGTGGTGCGGGGCTTCACCGTGGTGCTCGACCCGTCCGTGCTGGGCTGGCAGACCGAGGCCTTCGTCGAGGTCTACTGCCGCGAGCGCACCGCCCCCGAGGAGATCCTCGCCAGCCTGCGGCAGTTCCCCGAGGTGGTCGCCGCCTGGACGGTCACCGGCGACCCGGACGCCCTGGTCCACCTGCGGGCCGCCGACATGCGCCACCTGGAAGCCGTCATCGAGCGCATCCGGCGCGAGCCCGGCGTGCAGCGCAGCCGCTCCTCGGTGGTCCTCTCCCAGCTCATCGGGTAGCGCCCGCGGGCCGTACGCAGGAATCCTGCGCGGACCTGCCCGAAGACGCCCGAAACCTGCCTGACCAGCCGCGTTCCGACGCGCGGCGGGGCGCCCGCGCTGCCTACGCTGATCACGTCCGGTCGTCGCGGTGAAGCGTCCCGCCGCCCGGGCGCCCCCCGACACCCCACGCCGAGAGGGACAGCCGTGTCCGCAGCACCCGACCGCATGCACCGGCCCGACAACGAACTGGTCGACCTGGTTTTCGACTACATGCGGGAGCGGCTGCAGTACGACCCCGTCCCGCTCGACCACCCCGGTGACGGCGAGCACCTGCGCGCCCAGCTGGCCGGCGTGCTCAACCAGCACGGCAACAACCCGGTCGACGTGCTCAAGCTGTACGACCACGAGCTGTCCCGGGCGGTCATCTCCGCCGACAGCCCGCGCTACCTGTCCTTCATCCCGTGCGCCCCGACCAAGGCCGCGCTGCTGTTCGACATGGTCGTCTCCTGCGCCTCCCTGCAGGGCATCTCCTGGCTGGAGGCGGCCGGCGCGATCGCCGCCGAGAACCAGGTGCTGCGCCTGATCGCCGACCGCGCGGGCCTGCCCCAGTCGGCCGGCGGCACCTTCGTCTCCGGCGGCTCGGCCGGCAACCTCTCCGCCCTGGTGGTCGCCCGCGACACCGCCCGCCGCCGGCTGGGCGTCGGGCCGGAGGCGCGGCTGCGGATCGCCGTCGCCGACCAGGTGCACTCCTCGGTCAAGAACACCTTCAACATCATCGGCGTCGAGGCCTTCAAGGTCCCGACCGTCGACCGGCGGTTCACCGGCGAGGCACTGCGGGCCGCGCTGGCCGCCGACCCCGCCCCGGAGACGGTGATCGCCGTCGTCGGCACCGCCGGCACCACCAACGAGGGCATCGTCGACGACCTCAAGGGCCTGGCCGAGGTCGCCCGCGAGCGCGACCTCTGGTTCCACGTGGACGGCGCCTACGGCGGCGCCGGCCTGTTCGCCCCCTCGGTGCGCGAGCGCTACGACGGCATCGAGCACGCCGACTCCTTCGTGGTCGACCCGCACAAGTGGCTGTTCGCCCCCTTCGACTGCGCCGCGCTGATCTACCGCAACCCGCAGCTCGCCCGCGCCGTGCACACCCAGGACGCCTCCTACCTGGACGTCCTGCACACCGAGGGCGACGAGTGGAACCCCACCGACTACGCCTACCACCTGACCCGGCGCGCCCGCGGCCTGCCGCTCTGGTTCTCGCTGGCGGTGCACGGCGTCCAGGCCTACACCGACGCCATCGAGGCCGGCCTCACCCTGGCCCGGGAGACCGCCCAGCTGATCCGCGAGACCGAGCACCTGGAGCTGCTGTTCGACCCGCAGCTCTCGGCGGTCTGCTTCAAGCGCGTGGGCTGGACCAACGACGACTACTACCGCTGGTCGCAGCAGCTGCTCGCGGACCAGATCGGCTTCGTCACCCCCACCGGCTGGGACGGCGAGACGGTCGCCCGCTTCGCCTTCCTGCACCCCGGCACCACCATGGAGATGGTCCGGGAGATCCTGGACACCATGGTCTGAGTCCCCTGACGTCCACGGCCCCGCCGGCATGCCGGCGGGGCCGTACGCGTGCCTACAGGAACGCCCCGCTCGGCAGGTACGGCGTCGGCGGCCGCATCCCGCGCACCCCGACGAAGCCGCCGGCCCGCGGCGTCAGCCCCACCTCCAGCCCGACGTCCAGCGCCCACTCCTGCTCCGCGGTCAGGTGCTCCACCCGCGCCTCGACGCCGTCCGGCACCCGGGCCAGCGCCTCGCGCAGCAGCCGGGCGGCGATCCGCTTGCTGGTGGCCGCGAGCAGCCGCACCACGCCGCCGTCCCGGTAGCAGTAGCCGCTGCCGGCCAGCGCGTCGGCGATCAGCAGCTCCTCGAAGTGGCCCAGCATCAGCTCGTGGTCCGGCCCGTGCGCGGAGCCGCGCAGCCGCCGGTCCACCGAGTCCAGCAGGTGCAGGTGGGTCGCGTTGCCGCGGTGCACCGGGATGTCCCCGGGGTCGAGCAGCCCGTCCCGGTCCACCCGTCCGGCCAGCCGCATCGCCGGATGCAGGGTGAACCCGGCCAGCCGGTAGCGGCGGGCCGCGGCCGGGGAGTCCGCGGCGCAGACCATCCCGCGCAGGCAGCCCCGGGAGTGCGCCGCGGCCCGTTCCAGCAGCAGCCGCCCGACGCCCTTGCCCTGGGCGGACGGCCGGACGGCGAACAGCGAGGGCGCCCACAGGCCCTCCCGACGGATCGACAGCACCGCGCCGACCGGCTCGCCGCCGCTCTCGGCCAGCCAGCAGCCCCCGGGATCGGTGCGCGCCAGGTGTCTGGTCCGGGCCAGCCGCAGGGGCGTCGGCCCCGGCTCCGCTCCGGCCGGGGAGGTGTCGGCGAACGCGGCGTCGGCGAGCTCCCGGACGACCTCCGCGTCCGCGGCGGTGTCCCTGACCGGGCGAATGATCATGAGGACCATCCTGGCGTCCGGCGGCCCGCCGCGGGGTCGGTTCACCCGGATCCACGACCTCGGGACCGCTCGACGGTGACCCGCCGTCCGGCGGTGTGCGAGCATGGGGAGCGTAGGGGACGCGGGTGGTACACCCGGCCCACGGATATCCAGCCGCGAACAAGGCCGCACAATTCATCGCCCACCCGGGAAATGAAACCGGACGGCGGTTGGTTGGCACTGGCGGCAGACCGTCGTCAAGACCGGGAGAAAGCAGATGACCGTCCAGGACGAGACCACCGTCGAGAGTGGCATCCTCCTCACCGATGCCGCCGCGGCCAAGGTCAAGGCCCTGCTGGAGCAGGAAGGCCGCGAGGACCTCGCGCTGCGCGTCGCCGTCCAGCCCGGTGGCTGCTCCGGCCTGCGTTACCAGCTGTTCTTCGACGAGCGCTCGCTCGACGGCGACGTGATCAAGGACTTCAACGGTGTCAAGGTCGTCACCGACCGGATGAGCGCCCCGTACCTGGGCGGCGCCACCGTCGACTTCGTCGACACCATCGAGAAGCAGGGCTTCACCATCGACAACCCGAACGCCACCGGCTCCTGCGCCTGCGGCGACTCGTTCAGCTAAGCCCGCTGCGGAAGGCGGCCCCGGGATCACCCCGGGGCCGCCTTCTCGTTTCTCCGGCCGCGGCTACCGCCCGGCGACGTCCGGGCCGACCGGGTCCGGCCCGATGTGCGGGTCGCCCTCCAGCGGCACCTCCTGGCCGCTGGTCCGGTCCACCACGGTCCGCCCCGCCAGCGGCGAGCGCAGGTCGGCCGACACCGACTGCCGCTTGGCCAGGGCGTTGCACACCTGACCCGGCTGGACGGTGGGCGGTCCCGGCACGACCAGCACGTCCACCCGGCCCGGCTGCGACTCGTCCGCCTTCAGCGCGTACGTGGTGCAGACCCCGCCGAAGAAGTAGACGGTCAGCTTGGTGGTGCCGTCCACCCGGTAGCCGACCGGCGGGCGCACCGGCGAGCCGGACCCGTTCGGGTTCGGCTCGCCCACCGCGATCCCGTTGCCCGGGGGAGTGGCCGGGGCCGGCTGCCCCGGCGCGGGCGCGGCCGCCGTGGCCGTCTGGCCGGCGGGCGGCTGGGCGGCACCGGAAGCAGGCCCGGTCGCGTCCGCCGAGGACGGGCTCGCGGAGTCCGCCGGGGCCTGCGCGGAGGCACTCGCCGAGGCGGAGGCGGCGCCCGCGCCGCTCGCCGCCGAGTCCGAGGCGGACTTGCCGCCCCCGTCACAGCCGGCCACCGTCACCACCGCCGCCAGTGCCAGAGCGGCCAGGGCCACCGCCCGCCGACCGCGCCGGGGCATCGTCTCCAGATCCATCTGCACATCCTCCCGAGGGCTCAGCGGTGCCGCCTCCTCGCCGCTCCGCGCGGATGTGACGTGCTCCGGTCGGATCCGGTTCCGTTCCGGTTCCGACCCGTTCCGATCAGCCCGGCCGGCGGGCTCAGAACCCGTACTCGGCCATCCCGGCGACCACCCGCCGCGCGCCGGAGGGCACCCGGAAGCCGGTCGGTGAGGGAGCGGCGGGCTCCGGGCCGGCCGCGACCTCGGGCCAGAACCGGCGCAGCCGCCGGGAGGAGTCCACCAGGGCGTCGAGCGTCTCGCCGTCCTCGGTCCGCAGGACGGGCAGGGCGCAGGGGTCGGTCGTCATCGGTATCGCTCCGATCCAGGGCCGTGGCCACGCTGCCACGGTCTTCGACGGGGCCCGCACGACGGGCCCTCCACGGCCGACCCTAGGCAGCGGTCCGGCCGCCCACCAGTGCTACCGGGAGGTAGTACACGTCGGGGGGCAACGGGTGCCACCATGGCCGTACAGGCGGCAACTTGCGGCACTCCTGCCTGGGCGCTCCCCGGGGCCGGGTACCGTGGGTGGGTTCATCCCCGCCTGCCCGCTGGCCCAGCAGCCACCCTGAGGAGACCTTCCGTGCGTATCGCCGTCGCCGGCTCGATCGCCACCGACCACCTGATGACGTTCCCGGGTCGGTTCGCCGACCAGCTCGTCGCCGAGCAGCTGCACACCGTGTCGCTGTCCTTCCTGGTCGACGCCCTGGACATCCGCCGCGGCGGCGTCGCGCCGAACATCGCCTTCGGCATGGGGGTCCTCGGCCTGCGCCCCGTCCTGGTCGGCGCCGCCGGCGCGGACTTCGCCGAGTACCGCAGCTGGCTCGAGCGCAACGGTGTGGACTGCGACTCCGTCCACATCTCCGAGACCCGCCACACCGCGCGCTTCATGTGCACCACGGACGAGGACCACAACCAGATCGCCTCGTTCTACACCGGCGCCATGGCCGAGGCCCGCAACATCGAGCTGAAGCCGATCGCCGACCGCGTCGGCGGCCTGGACCTCGTCCTGATCGGCGCCGACGACCCGCAGGGCATGGTCCGCCACACCCAGGAGTGCCGCACCCGCGGCTACGCCTTCGCCGCCGACCCCTCCCAGCAGCTGGCCCGCCTGGAGGGCGACGACATCCGCGAGATCGTGGACGGCGCCGCGTACCTCTTCACCAACGAGTACGAGGCCGCGCTGATCGAGAGCAAGACCGGCTGGGGCGCCGAGGAGCTGCTCACCCGCGTCGGCACCCGGGTCACCACCCTGGGCAGCAAGGGCGTGCGGATCGAGCGCAAGGGCGAGGCGCCGATCCTGGTCGGCTGCGCCAAGGAGGAGGCCAAGGTCGACCCGACCGGCGTCGGCGACGCCTTCCGCGCCGGCTTCCTGGCCGGCCTGTCCTGGGACCTCGACCTGGAGCGCTCCGCCCAGCTCGGCTGCATGCTCGCCACCCTGGTGATCGAGACCGTCGGCACCCAGGAGTACGAGCTGCGCCCGGCCACCTTCCTGAAGCGCTTCGAGGAGGCCTACGGCGCCGAGGCGGCCGGCGAGATCGCCGCGCGCCTCGTCAAGTAGTCCGCCCCGCTCAGGAGCGGCGCACCACCAGGTAGGCCGAGCCCCGGTCGCCGCCGTACTCGGCGGCCGGGGCCTCGCCCGCGTACTCCTGCCCGCGCATCCCGCACCAGGCCGGGATGTCCAGCCGGGCCGCGTCGTCGTCCGCCAGCACGGCGACCGTGCCGCCCGGCGGCACCTCGTTGATCCGCTTCGCCAGCTCGATCACCGGCAGCGGGCAGCGCTTGCCCAGCGCGTCGATGACTGTGACTCGCCCGCTCGCCTCCGGACGCTCGGACCCGGCGCCGACACTCGTCGCTCCGGCACTCCCTCCTTCGTCGGTCGCTTGTCGCTCCTCACTTTCGGCACCGGCGCGTCCTTCGGCTCGGGGCGGGGTGACTCGCCCGCTCGCCTCCGGGTGCTCGGAGTCGGTGCCGACACTCGTCGCTCCGGCACTCCCTCCTTCGTCGGTCGCTTGTCGCTCCTCACTTTCGGCACCGGCGCGTCCTTCGGCTCGGGGCGGGGTGACTCGCCCGCTCGCCTCCGGGTGCTCGGAGTCGGTGCCGACACTCGTCGCTCCGGCACTCCCTCCTTCGTCGGTCGCTTGTCGCTCCTCACTTTCGGCACCGGCGCGTCCTTCGGCTCGGGGCGGGGTGGCTCGCCCGCTCGCCTCCGGGCGCTCGGGGCCGGTGACCTCCACGGGCGCCACCGGCGCCGGCAGGTCCAGCCCGAGCGGCGCCCGGACGCCGGCCACCAGGTCCGGCAGCACCGCGAGGAAGCGCTCCACGTCGGCCTCGGCCGTCCCGTAGGGCAGCGAGACCCGCACGTTCCCCTCGGTGAGCACCCCCATCGCCGCCAGCACATGGCTGGGCGTCAGCGTGGACGAGGTGCAGGAGGAGCCGGAGGAGACCGCGAAGCCCGCCCGGTCCAGCTCGGTCAGCAGCACCTCCCCGTCCACGTACAGGCAGGAGAAGGTGACGATGTGCGGCAGCCGCCGCACCGGGTCGCCGACCACCTCGACCTCGGGCACCAGCTGCGGCACCCGGGTGCGGATCCGCTCGACCAGCGCGTGCAGCCGGGCGTTCTCCCGATCGGCCTCGGCCCGTACGGCGCGCAGCGAGGCGGCCGCGGCCACGATCGCCGGGACGTTGACGTAGCCGGGCACCCGGCCGCCCTCGCGCTCGTCGGCCGGCAGCGGCGAGGCGTACCGGACGCCCTTGCGCACCGCCAGCACCCCGACCCCGGGCGGGCCGCCCCACTTGTGGGCGCTCGCCGTCAGCAGCGACCAGCCCGCCGGGACGTCCAGCCGTCCGGCGCTCTGCGCCGCGTCCACCAGCAGCGGGACGCCGGCCTCGGCGCACAGCGCGGCGACCTCGCCGACCGGCTGGACCGTCCCGACCTCGTGGTTGGCGCTCTGCACCGCGGCCAGCGCGGTGTCCGGGCGCAGCAGCGCGCCGAACGCCGCCGGGTCGACCCGGCCGCCCCGGTCCACCGGCGCCACCGAGACCTCGCCCCCGCCCGCCGACTGGCGCTCGGCGACGTGCAGCACGCTGGAGTGCTCCACCGCGGAGTGCACGAAGTGGCCGCCGCGCCGCCGGTTCCCGGCCAGGGCGCCCAGCAGGCCCAGTTGGACGGCCTGGGTGCCGCTCGCGGTGAAGGCGATCTCGTCGGCCCGCGCGCCCAGCACCGCGGCGACCGTCTCGCGGGCGGCGTCCAGCAGCATCCGGGCCTGCCGGCCGGAGCGGTACAGCCGGGCCGGGTCGGCCCAGCCTTCGTCCAGGGCGGCGGTCAGGGCCTGCCGCGCGACGGGGTGCAGGGGGGCCGTCGAGGCCGCGTCGAAGTACACGGTCACATTTAACGACACACCCGGTCCGCGACCCGGTCCGATCGCGCGACTCACCCGCCGTCAGTCGATCATCCCGAATGTCCGCTTCGTCCGTGCCCGACGGGCCGTCACGGATGTCGTCCGAGGTCATCCCCCGATCGGGCGTACGGACCTCGAATGCCTGCGATGACCTGCGGCGCAGCCCCTGCCGGGCCTGATCGGGCTAGCAGGCGGCGCGTTACCGGGGGCTGCCCGTCAGGAGCGCATAAGGCTGGAGTAGGGTTTGGCCCGCATAAGCATTCAAACCGTGCCCGTGGACGGGTCGCCGGGGAGGCTCACACTCCTCCCCGGGGCGACGCGAAGGCGGGCGAGACTTCGGGAAGGCGCTACGTGAGTCCCAACGGCTCCGACCGCTCGCCGCGGCGCACGATGCGGCGGAAGCTGCCTCAGGCGCTGGCACTGGGCCTCGTCATCGCGACCGCCACCGGCTGCTCGGCCAACGACCTCCCCAGGCTTGGCCTCCCGAGCCCCGTCACCGAGGAAGGGCCCATGGTCCTCCGGATGTGGCAGGGCTCCTGGATCGCGGCGCTGGTGGTCGGCGTACTGATGTGGGGTCTGATCATCTGGAGCGTGATCTTCCACCGGCGCAAGCGCACCGGCGTGGAGATCCCCCCGCAGACCCGGTACAACGTGCCCATCGAGGCGCTCTACACCGCGGTCCCCATCATCATCGTCTCGGTCCTCTTCTACTTCGTCGCCCGCGACGAGTCGAAGCTGACGCAGGTCTCCGAGAAGCCGCAGCACTACGTCAACGTGGTCGGCTTCCAGTGGAGCTGGGCGTTCAACTACGAGAACACCGAGACCCCCGACCCGGCCAACAAGGACGCCGCGTACGAGGTCGGTACGCCCAAGGACGCTCCGACGCTCTGGCTGCCGGTCAACGAGAAGGTGCAGTTCCGCCTCACCTCGCGTGATGTCATCCATGACTTCTGGCCCGTCAACTTCATGATGAAGATGGACGTCGTGCCGGGCGTGGTGAACAAGTTCGAGGTCACGCCGACCGTCAAGGGCGAGTACATGGGCAAGTGTGCCGAGCTCTGCGGCGTCGACCACTCGCGCATGCTGTTCAACGTCAAGGTCGTCGACCGCGCCGACTACGACAAGCACCTGGCCGAGCTTCGCGCCAAGGGCCAGAACGGTGCGGTGCCCTCCGGCCTGATCACCATGGGAAGTGAAGAGAAGTGACAATCCTCAACGAGCCCGCCGCGGCCGGCGGGGGCGCCGAGGCCGTCACGGTCGGGGCGCAGCGGACCCGGAAGCCGGGTTCGACCATCATCAAGTGGATGACCACCACTGACCACAAGACGATCGGCACGCTGTACCTGGCCACGTCGTTCGCCTTCTTCCTGATCGGTGGCATCCTCGCCCTGGTCATGCGCGCCGAGCTGGCTCGTCCCGGGACCCAGATCCTGTCGAACGAGCAGTTCAACCAGGCGTTCACGATGCACGGCACGATCATGCTGCTGATGTTCGCGACGCCGCTCTTCGCCGGCTTCGCGAACTGGATCATGCCGCTCCAGATCGGCGCCCCGGACGTGGCGTTCCCGCGTCTGAACATGTTCGCGTACTGGCTGTACCTCTTCGGCTCGACCATCGCGGTGGCGGGCTTCGTCACCCCGAACGGCGCCGCCGACTTCGGCTGGTTCGCCTACTCCCCGCTGTCCGATGCCGTGCACTCGCCCGGCATCGGCGGCGACATGTGGATCATGGGTCTGGCCTTCTCCGGCTTCGGCACGATCCTCGGTGCGGTCAACTTCATCACCACGATCATCTGCATGCGCGCTCCCGGCATGACGATGTTCCGGATGTCGATCTTCGTCTGGAACGTCCTGCTGACCTCGGTGCTGATCCTGCTGGCCTTCCCGGTGCTGGCCGCCGCGCTGTTCGCCCTGGAGGCGGACCGCAAGTTCGGAGCCCACGTCTTCGACCCGGCCAACGGCGGGGCGATGCTCTGGCAGCACCTGTTCTGGTTCTTCGGCCACCCCGAGGTGTACATCATCGCGCTGCCGTTCTTCGGCATCGTGTCCGAGATCATCCCGGTCTTCAGCCGCAAGCCGATGTTCGGCTACTCCGGCCTGATCGCGGCCACCATCGCGATCGCCGGTCTGTCCGTGACGGTGTGGGCGCACCACATGTACGTCACCGGGCAGGTCCTACTGCCGTTCTTCTCGTTCATGACCTTCCTGATCGCGGTCCCGACCGGGGTGAAGTTCTTCAACTGGGTCGGCACCATGTGGAAGGGC
The DNA here is from genome assembly GCF_044763205.1 of Kitasatospora sp. NPDC096204. NCBI lineage: Bacteria > Bacillati > Actinomycetota > Actinomycetes > Kitasatosporales > Streptomycetaceae > Kitasatospora > Kitasatospora sp. NPDC096204. Next base: position 185,309 of record NZ_JBIWFT010000009.1, on the reverse strand, counting down.
TCGCTGAGCTTCGAGACCCCGATGCTCTGGACGGTCGGCTTCCTGGTCACCTTCCTCTTCGGTGGTCTGACCGGTGTTCTGCTGGCCTCCCCGCCGATCGACTTCCACGTCTCGGACTCGTACTTCGTCGTCGCCCACTTCCACTACGTGGTCTTCGGCACCGTCGTCTTCGCGATGTTCGCCGGCTTCCACTTCTGGTGGCCGAAGATGACCGGCAAGATGCTGGACGAGCGCCTCGGCAAGATCACCTTCTGGACGCTGTTCTTCGGCTTCCACACCACCTTCCTGGTGCAGCACTGGCTCGGCGCGGAGGGCATGCCCCGCCGCTACGCCGACTACCTGGCCTCGGACGGCTTCACCACCCTGAACACCGTCTCGACCATCGGCTCCTTCGTGCTCGGCCTGTCGATCCTGCCGTTCCTCTACAACGTCTGGAAGACCGCCAAGTACGGCGAGAAGATCACCGTGGACGACCCGTGGGGCTTCGGCCGCTCGCTGGAGTGGGCGACCTCCTGCCCGCCGCCGCGGCACAACTTCCTCACCCTCCCGCGGATCCGCTCCGAATCCCCGGCCTTCGACCTCCACCACCCGGAGATCGCCGCGCTGGACTACCTGGAGAACCACGGTGAGCCGGCCAAGCACCTCGCCGGCGTGACCCCGGCGAAGTACGACGCCCCGAAGCTGGACAAGGGCAACAAGGAGGGCGACGCCTGATGAAGGAACAGGGAAAGATCTTCCTGGGCCTGTCGGTCTTCGTGCTGGCGATGGCCCTGACCTACGGTCTGTGGACCAACCACTCGGACCTCGGCATCGAGGCCGCCGGCACCACCGCGCTGTTCCTGGCCTTCGGCCTCTGCGCGTTCATCGGGTACTACCTCGCCTTCACCGCCCGCCGGGTGGACAGCGGCGCGGGTGACAACCCCGAGGCCGAGGTCGCGGACGACTCCGGCGAGCTGGGCTTCTTCGCCCCGCACAGCTGGCAGCCGCTCTCGCTGGCGCTCGGTGGCGCGCTCGCCTTCCTGGGCGTGATCTTCGGCTGGTGGCTGATGTTCTGGGCCGCCCCGATCATCATGATCGGCATCTTCGGATGGGTCTTCGAGTTCTACCGGGGCGAGAACCAGAACCAGTAGGGTTCCCGTTCCCAGCACCAGGGCCGGTCCTCCCGCACGGGAGGACCGGCCCTGCTGCATCTTCCGGGGGGACGGACTCACTCCGATGGGTGAACCGGTAGTCCCTCGGATGTCGCTTCACCAGGTGGCGTTCCTACGATCTGATCAATCGGGCGAACCTTCGGAGGCGGTCATGGCCGACAGGCGCGGAGTCGCAACTCTCGGCGGCATCTCGCTGGCCCTCGCGGTGCTGGCCCCCCTGGCCGCCTGCACGGCCGGGGAGGAGGAGCCCGTCGGACCGCACCGGGTCGACGCGGCCCCGCTGGTCCACGTCTCCGCGGAGGACAAGGCCGACCCGTCCCAGCCGGTCACCGTGACCGCCGTCAAGGACAGCCGGCTCACCGACGTCACCGTGGTCGGCCCGGACGGCCGGGTGGTCGCCGGGAAGCTCGCCGAGGACCAGCGCAGCTGGCAGACCACCGGCCGGCTGAAGGCCGCCACCGCGTACACGGTGCGGATCTCCGCCGACGACGGCAAGGGTGGCCGCGGCGACACCACGGCGAACTTCAGCACCCTCGCCGGCCAGCGCGTGCTCACCGCCAAGCTCGGCCCGGACTCCTCCGGCAGCGGCGTCTACGGGGTCGGCCAGCCGCTCACCGTGCAGCTCTCCGAGGCCGTGACGGACCCGCAGGCCCGCCTGGAGGTCGAGCACGCGCTGACCGTCGGCTCCCAGCCCGCCGTCACCGGAGCCTGGTACTGGGTGGACGACAAGAACCTGCACTTCCGCCCGGAGACCTACTGGCCGGCCGGGACGACCGTCTCGCTGGCCTTCGACGGCACCGGCAGCCGGATCTCCGACGGCCTCTACGGCGGTGACCGCAGCTCGCTGAAGCTGCGGATCGGCGAGCGGGTGGAGTCGGTGATCGACGCGGGGACCCACGCGCTCACCCTGACGCGCAACGGCGAGGTGCTGCGGACCATCCCGGTCACCACCGGCAAGCCCGGCTTCGACACCCGCAACGGCGTCAAGGTGGTGCTCGGCCAGGAGCGCTCGGTCCGGATGAACGGCGAGACCATCGGCATAGCGGCGGGCAGCGCGGAGTCGTACGACCTCGACGTGAAGTGGGCCACCCGGGTGACCTGGAGCGGCGAGTACGTCCACGCCGCGCCCTGGTCGGTCGGCTCGCAGGGCATCGAGAACGTCAGTCACGGCTGTACCGGCATGAGCACCGACAACGCCGAGTGGTTCTACCAGCACACCAGGGTGGGGGACCTGGTGACGGTGGTGAACAGCCGCGGCGGCGCGATGGAGCCCTTCGGCAACGGCTTCGGGGACTGGAACGTCGCCTGGACGGAGTGGGTCAGGCACAGCGCCGCCGGACAGCCGGTCAACACCACCGCACCGGTCTCCCAGGCCCCCGCCGCGGGGATGATCCGTCCGGAGCTCTGACGGGCCCGTCAGAGCTCCGGGTAGGCCAGCCGCAGCGCGGTGTCCACGGCGGCCAGGGCGTCCGCGTGGGAGACGCCCAGGCGGTGCGCGCGGGCGGCGTACTCGGCGGCGGCCTCGGCGGCCAGCCGGTGGGCGGCGTCCCCGGTGGCGGCGATCAGCGTGCCGCGCCGGCCGTGGGTCTCCACCACGCCGTCCGCCTCCAGCTCGCGGTAGGCCCGGGCGACCGTCCCGGCGGCCAGACCCAGTTCCTCGGCCAGGGCCCGGACGGTGGGCAGCCGCAGCCCGGTCGGCAGCTCGCCGGAGCGGGCCCGCTCGGCGATCTGGGCGCGGATCTGCTCGTACGGGGGAGTGGCCGAGACGGGGTCGACGGAGAGCTGCACGGGGGCTCCTGGTGGCGCGAGCGGGTACGGGGCCGGCTGGTTCGGAAAAGGGCCGAGGGCCGCCGACCAGAAGAACTCTGGTCAGCGGCCCTCGGGGTGACTCGGTGGTGCCTACGGGATCAGTGGTGGCCGTGGCCGCTGGTGATCTCGTGGTGCTCCTCGGCGGTCGGCTTGGGGATCTGGCTGCCCTCGCCGTAGAAGCCGCGGGAGAGCTTGGCCCGGGTGCGGGTGAGGACGCCGGCCTTGCGGGCCACGCCGTTCTCGTCCGTCTGGGCCGGCAGCTCGACCGGCTGGATCTGGTCGTGCGCGGTGAGCTTGTACAGGTCCTGCTGCGGCAGCTGGGCGTGCACCTCGATGAACTCGCCGTGCGGCAGGCGCTTGATGACGCCGGTCTCGCGGCCGTGCAGCACCTTCTCCTTGTCGCGGCGCTGGAGGCCGAGGCACCAGCGCTTGGTCACGATGAAGACCACGACCGGGACGACGAAGAAGCCGACGCGGACGAAGTAGGTGACCGAGTTGATCGACAGGTGCAGGTGGGTGGCGAACAGGTCGTTGCCACCGGCCATCAGCAGGATCAGGTAGAGGCTGATCCAGGCGGCACCCAGGGCGGTGCGGACCGGGGCGTTGCGCGGGCGGTCCAGGATGTGGTGCTCGCGCTTGTCGCCGGTGATCCAGCCCTCGATGAACGGGTAGGCCGCGATCGAGACCAGGACCAGCGGGAAGATCGCCAGCGGGACCATGACACCCAGGTTGAGGGTGTGGCCGCCCCAGACGCTGATCTCCCAGCCCGGCATGACACGGATCAGACCCTCGGAGAAGCCCATGTACCAGTCGGGCTGGGCGTCCGTGGAGACCTGGTCCGGACGGTACGGGCCGTACGCCCAGATCGGGTTGATCGTGGCGATCGCCGAGATGACGGCGATGAGGCCGAACACCAGGAAGAAGAAGCCACCGGCCTTGGCCATGTAGACCGGCATCAGCGGCATGCCGACGACGTTCTTCTCGGTCTTGCCCGGGCCCGCCCACTGGGTGTGCTTGTGGTAGAAGACCAGGATCAGGTGCGCCACCAGCAGGCCGAGCATGATGCCCGGGATCAGCAGCACGTGGATGGTGAAGAACCGCGGCACGATGTCGTGGCCGGGGAACTCGCCCCCGAACAGGAACATCTGGACGTAGGTGCCGATCAGCGGGACGGCGAGGATCGCGCCTTCCATGAAGCGGATACCGGTGCCCGACAGCAGGTCGTCCGGCAGGGAGTAGCCGAAGAAGCCGTCGAACATGCCCAGGACCAGCAGCAGGAAGCCGAAGACCCAGTTGATCTCACGCGGCTTGCGGAAGGCGCCGGTGAAGAACACGCGCATCATGTGGACGAGCATCGCGGCCACGAAGACCAGGGCGGCCCAGTGGTGGATCTGACGGATCAGAAGACCGCCGCGGACCTCGAAGCTGATGTCCACCGTGGAGGCGTAGGCCTCCGACATCGGGATGCCCTTGAGGGGCACGTACGAGCCCTCGTAGACGACCTCGGCCATCGAGGGCTTGAAGAACAGCGTCAGGTAGACACCGGTCAGGATGATGATGACGAACGTGTAGAGGCAGATCTCGCCCAGCATGAAGGACCAGTGGTCCGGGAAGATCTTCCGCAGGTTGGCCTTGGCGAGGGAGTAGATCCCCAGCCGGCCGTCAGTCCAGTCAGCCGCGGCTTCCCACTTGTTGGCGGGCTTCTCACGCGTGCTGGAGGGCTTGGCGGCACCGGTCGTGGTGCTGCTCGCGCTACTCATCGAGCACGCTCCCAGTAGCTCGGGCCGACGGGCTCATCGAAGTCGCCGGTGGCGACCAGGTTGCCCTTCTCGTCAGTGATGATCTTCAGCTGCGGCAGCGGGTGACCGGCCGGGCCGAAGATGACGCGGGCGCCGTCCGCCAGGTCGAAGGTCGACTGGTGGCAGGGGCAGAGCGCGTGGTGGGTCTGCTGCTCGTACAGGCTGATCGGGCAGCCGACGTGGGTGCAGATCTTGGAGTAGGCCAGGATGCCCTCGAAGCCGAGGTCCTTGGACTTCTCGTCCTTGATGTCCTCGGGCGCGATCCGGACCAGCATCAGGGCGTCCTTGGCGATCCGCTGCTGGAAGTCCTCGTCGTGCGTGGACAGGCCCTGGGGCATGGCGAAGGTGAGCGAGCCGACGACGATGTCCTCGGGCTTCATCGGCTGCATGGTGTTCATGTTGATGAGCGCCAGCGGCTTGGTCTCGGTCGCCTCCTTCCAACCGGTCTCCTTGAGCTTCTTCTCGGGAAGCGGGCCGAGGTCACGGAGCAGGACCACGCCGGAGAGCGGGACCAGCGCCATGGAGCCGATCAGGGTGTTGCGGATCATCTTGCGGCGGCCGAAGCCCGACTCGGCGGCACCGGTCTTGAACTGCTCGATGACGTCCGCGCGGACCTCGTCGGAGGCCTCGATCGGGTGACGCTCGGCCGGCATCTCGACGTCCGACATCAGGGTGCGGGCCCAGTGGACCGCGCCCGCGCCGATCATGAACAGCGCCACGCCCAGGGTCAGACCGAGCGCGAAGTTCAGCGCGCTGACGTGACCGAGCGGGAAGATGTAGACGATCTTGTCCGGGTCGATGGCCACGTACGAGGCGATGAAGCCGACGGTGGCGAGCATCGAGATCACGAACATCAGCGAGACCTGGCGCTCGGCGCGCTTGGCGGCCCGCTCGTCGATGTCGGTGCGACGGGGCTCGTGGGCCGGCAGGCCCGGGTCGGCGAACGGGCTGCCGTGGTCGGCCACCTCGCCGGCGGAGCCGTGCGGCTCCGGGAGCTTCTCTTCTGACATGTCGTGGCTCATGACTTCTTGGCCTTGGTGGTGTGGGCGGCGACCCAGATCGCGACCGCGATGAGCGTGCCGAGGCCGAAGATCCAGCCGAACAGACCCTCGGTCACCGGACCGAGGCTGCCCAGGGTGAGACCGCCGGGGTTGGGCTCATCGTTGGTGGTGTGGCGGACGAAGGCCACGATCTGCTTCTTCTGCTCCTCGGGCATGGTGGTGTCCGGGAACGACGGCATGTTCTGCGGGCCGGTCTGCATGGCCTCGTAGATGTGCTTGGCGTCCACGCCCTCAAGCGACGGGGCGTACTTGCCCTTGGTCAGGGCACCACCCTGGCCGGCGAAGTTGTGGCACTGGGCGCAGTTGGTGCGGAACAGCTCGCCACCCTTGGAGATGTCCTCGGGGTTGGTCGAGGTGAACTGCTCCTCCGTCGGGGTCACCGGGCCGGGGCCGAGGGAGGCGACGTAGGCGGCGAGCTGGTCGATCTCGGCCTGCGTGTAGATGTTCTTCTTGCGCGGGACCTGCGCGCCGGGCTGCTGGGCGGGCATGCGGCCGGTGCCGACCTGGAAGTCGACGGCGGCGGAGCCGACGCCGACCAGGCTCGGACCGTCACTGCTGCCCTGGCCGTTCAGGCCGTGACAGGAGGAGCAGCCCACGGCGAAGAGCTTCTTGCCCTCATCGATCGCGAGCGACTGCGCGGCGACGTCGGCCTGCGCCTTGTCGGCGGGCGCGAACGCGGCGTACAGCCCCCCGGTTGCCGCCAGGGCGAGAAGTAGGACGACCAGCGCCGCCAATGGGTGGCGCCGTCGTGCGGAGAGCTTTTTCACGGAATAACCCCGGTGTCAGGATCTGGTCGACTGGTGGGTGCACCCGGCGGCCGGTCTGGCCGGCACGAGGCTGCCTGTCTAGGGCTGCGCGCGCGGTCGGTCGGTGGGAGCGTCGGCACCGGCAGAAGCGGCCCGTCGCCGGTGAGGGCGGGGGCCGCAGCCGGTGGCCAGCGACCTGATCAGCTGGTTACTTGATCAGGTAGATGGTCGCGAACAGGCCGATCCACACGACGTCGACGAAGTGCCAGTAGTACGACACGACGATCGCGGCGGTGGCCTGCTCGTGCGTGAAGCGCTTGGCTGCGTACGTCCGTCCCAGGACCAGCAGGAAGGCGATCAGACCACCCGTCACGTGCAGCCCGTGGAAGCCGGTGGTCAGGTAGAACACCGTGCCGTACGGGTCGGAGGACAGCGAGAGGCCGTCCTTCTTGACCAGCTCGGTGTACTCGAAGACCTGGCCGCCGATGAAGACCGCGCCCATGGCGAACGTGAGGATGAACCACGCCCGGAGCTTCTTCACGTCACCACGCTCGGCGGCGAACACACCGAGCTGGCAGGTGAGCGAGGAGAGCACCAGGATCGTGGTGTTGACCGAGGAGAAGGGCACGTTGAGGGCGTGGGCCTTCTCGGTCCAGAACTCCGGCCCCTTGACGGAGCGGAGCGTGAAGTACATCGCGAAGAGGGCCGCGAAGAACATCAACTCGGAACTGAGCCAGACGATCGTTCCGACGCTGACCATGTTCGGCCGGTTGACCGATCCGTGCGCGTGCCCGGTTTCTACTGCTGTTGCTGTCGCCACGACGGACATTATGTCGGTCCCTTATTCCGTCTTCACGTCGGGGGGTGTCCCTCGGAGTGTCCGGTGCGTGCGGTATGCCCGCTTGGGGGGCGGCGCGGGGGTCGGACGCGGGCTGAGCAGCGGCGTGTCCCTTTTCTGATGGTTCCTCGGAGGGGCCCGCGACCCCGTTGCCCAGCGCGTCGTTGCACGGCCGGAGCAACCTCGGGAGGTAGGGGACGGGGCCCGGGGTCGGCCGTACGGGTGGACCGGACGGGATCGGGTGACGGGCCGTCCTCCGGGTGGGTGGGCCGGGGTGCGGCCCGCTTGGCCGGGAAGGTGCGCGAGGAGGACTCGGCGGGCGGTGATCGGGAGTAGCATCCGGATCAGGCGAACGTGGTCCGGATCACACTTGAGGGAGCAGGGCCCATGGCGTACACGACCGATGAGATGCTCACCGTCCTCGTCTACAGCGACGACCGCAACACCCGTGAGCAGGTGCTGACGGCGCTCGGCCGCCGGCCCGCCGAGGACCTTCCGGAACTGACCTACCTGGAGTGCGCGACCACCCCCGCGGTGCTCAAGGCACTGGAGAAGGGGGGAGTGGACCTCTGCGTGCTGGACGGTGAGGCCGTTCCGGCGGGGGGGCTGGGCCTCGCGCGCCAGCTCAAGGACGAGATCTACGGCTGCCCGCCGGTGCTGGTGCTGATCGGCCGGCCGCAGGACTCCTGGCTCGCCGCCTGGAGCCGGGCCGACGCGGCCATCTCCCACCCGGTGGAGCCGGTGGCGCTGGCCGAGGCGGCGGCCACCCTGCTGCGGGCACGACTGGCCAAGCGGACTCCGGCCGTCCGCTGAGGGCGGCCCCGGCAACTGGAAAAGACAGGGGTAGAAGCGCAGGCTCCGCTCGATAGGCTGGCTCCATCCGTACGGACGTCCCCCCGGAGTGGGGAACCGACAACAGCTGGAGTCAGCCATGGTGAACGTGAACCCTGCGAACGGCGGTAGCGACCCCGCGCAGGTGGTCCGCACCTGGCCGGACCTCCTGGCGGCACTGTTGCAGGGGCAGGACCTCGACCGCTCGTCCACCGCGTGGGCGATGGACCGGATCATGAGCGGCGAGGCGTCCCCCGTACAGGTGGCCGGGTTCATGATCGCGCTGCGGGCCAAGGGCGAGTCGGTCGAGGAGATCGGCGGCCTGGTCGACGCGATGTACGCGCACGCCGAGCCGCTGGACATCCCCGGCCCGGCGGTGGACATCGTCGGCACCGGCGGCGACCGGGCGAAGACCGTCAACATCTCCACCATGTCCGCGATCGTCGCGGCGGCCGCCGGCGCCAAGGTGGTCAAGCACGGCAACCGGTCGGCCTCCTCGAGCAGCGGCTCCTCGGACGTGCTGGAGAAGCTCGGGGTGGCGCTGGACCTCTCCGCCCGGCGGGTCGCCGAGGTGGCCGAGGAGGTCGGGCTCACCTTCTGCTTCGCGGCGAAGTTCCACCCCTCGATGCGGCACGCCGCCACCGCGCGGCGCGACCTCGGGGTGCCGACCTCCTTCAACATCCTCGGCCCGCTGACCAACCCGGCCAAGGTCACCGCGCACGCCATCGGCTGCTTCGACACCCGGCTGGCCGGACTGATCGCCGGGGTGCTGGCCGAGCGGGGTGCGACGGCGCTGGTCTTCCGCGGCGACGACGGGCTGGACGAGCTGACCATCACCACCACCTCGCAGGTCTGGCTGGTGCGCGACGGGGTGGTCACCCGGACCGCCTTCGACCCGCGGGACGTCGGCATCGAGCTGGTCGGCATCGAGGCGCTGCGCGGGGCCGACGCCTCGTACAACGCGGAGGTCGCGCGGCGACTGCTGGCGGGGGAGCACGGGCCGGTCCGGGACGCCGTCCTGCTGAACACGGCGGCGGCGCTGGTCGCGCTCGACCTGAGCGACGCACCGCTCACCGAGCAGCTGGCGGCCGGCATGGAGCGGGCCGCCAGGGCGATCGACTCCGGCGCGGCCCAGGACCTGCTGCGGCGTTGGTCGGAGGCCACCAGCCGGAGCTGACACGGCAGTTGAGGGGCCTGTGGGAATTCCTCCCGCGGGCCCCTCGCGCTGTCCGGATGCCGGACGCCCGTTTGACCGCCCGATGGGCGCGGCCTAGAGTCTTCGCCAGGTCATGAGTGACAGCGCGAAGCCCCAGCTTGCTGTCCGGCAACCCTCCGTCCGTGGCGGGGTGCCCTGGGTGAGGACCGGGTCGTCACGGCAAGCCGTCCGTGCGACAAGCGCGGACGCCGGACGAATGACACTCCCGGGGTCCCTTGCCCCGTGAAGGAGTGCATCCTCATGTCCCCCATCGCCACCGACATCTGCGCCGCCCCGCTCGCCGTCCTCGGCACCGACGTCCAGGTCCCGCTCGCCAGCGGTGAGAAGGTCGGCTACGCGGCACTCGACTACGCGGCCAGCTCGCCGGCGCTCCAGCGGGTGTGGGACGACGTCGCCGCCTACGCGCCGTACTACGGCAGCGTCCACCGCGGGGCCGGGTACCTCTCCCAGCTGTCCACCGACCTGTTCGAGCAGAGCCGCCGCACCGTCGGCGAGTTCCTCGACCTGCGCGAGGGCGACCAGGTGGTCTTCACCCGGGCCACCACCGACTCGCTCAACCTGCTGGCCGCCGCCGTTCCGGCCGGCACCCGGGTGTTCGCCTTCGAGACCGAGCACCACGCCTCGCTGCTGCCCTGGGCGCACGCCGGACTGGACGTCACCTACCTGCGGGCGCCGCGCTCGCGGGCCGAGGCGGTGGCCGCGCTGGACGCCGCGCTCGCCGAGGCGCCCGAGGGCCCCAAGCTGCTCTGCGTCACCGGCGCCTCCAACGTGACCGGCGAGCTGTGGCCGGTCGCCGAGCTGACCGGGACCGCGCACCGGCACGGCGCCCGGGTGGTGCTGGACGCCGCCCAGCTGGCGCCGCACCACCGGGTCTCGGTACGCGAACTGGACGTCGACTGGATCGCCTTCTCCGGCCACAAGATCTACGCGCCGTTCGGCGCCGGGGTGCTGGCCGGCCGGGCGGACTGGCTGGACGAGGCCGAGCCGTACCTGGCCGGCGGCGGGGCGACCCGGACGGTGGCCCGGGAGGCCGACGGCTCGGTGGCCGTGCAGTGGCACACCGGCCCGGCCCGGCACGAGGCCGGCTCGCCGAACGTCATCGGCGCCTACGCGATCGCCTCGGCCTGCCGGGCGCTGACCGAGGCCGGCTTCGACGCGCTGGAGGCCCGTGAGCGGCAGCTGGTCGCCCGGCTGACGGCCGGGCTGGCCGAGATCCCGCAGGTCAAGGTGCTGAACCTGTTCGGGGCCGACTCCGCCCGGGTGGGCGTGCTGTCCTTCGTCGTCCGGGGCTGGAACAGCTCGCACTTCTCGGCCGCGCTCTCGGCCGAGTACGGCATCGGGGTGCGCGACGGCCTGTTCTGCGCCCACCCGCTGGTGCGCACGCTGCTCGGGGACGAGGACGTCGCGCCGTCCGAGTGCGGGGCGCCCGAGCCCTCGCTGCCGGGCGAGCGCAGCCTGAACGCGATCCGGGTGAGCTTCGGCGCCGGGACGCCGGACGAGCACGTCGACCGCTTCCTGACCGCCGTCCGGGAGCTGGTCACGGACGGTGCGGCGTGGAACTACCGCAACGAGGGCGGGCGTTGCGTCGCGGACTCTCGGCGCGAGGGCTGACCGCTACTCGTCCAGACCGAGGGCGAAGGCGGCCTCCAGGTCGTGCTGGGAGTAGGTGCGGAAGGCGATCTGGGTCTCGGTGTGGGCCACGCCCGGGACCTTGTTGAGCCGGCCCGGGATGACCTCGGCCAGGTCGTCGTGCCGACGCACCCGCACCATCGCCACCAGGTTGTAGCCGCCGGTCACCGAGTAGACCTCGCTGACGCCCTCGATGGCGGCGATGGACTCGGCGATCTCCGGGATGCGGTCGACACTGGTCTTGATCAGGACGATGGCGGTGATCACAGTTCGGGCTCCTTTGTGGGGTGCCGCCAGCGTATCGGGCGTCGGCCCGGCCGTCGCGGGGGGTGGCGGACCACGGTGCAGGCGTAGAGGAACCCGGCCGAGAAGCCGATCACGTGGACCAGGTAGGCCACCCCGGGGCCGGCCGAGTGCACCGACCACCACTGCAGGGCGAACCAGAGGCCGAGCACCAGCCAGGCGGGGAATCGCAGCGGCAGGAAGAGCAGCAGCGGGACGAGGGTGGTCACCCGGGCCCGGGGGTGGAGGCGCAGATAGGCGCCGAGGACGGCCGCGATCGCCCCGGAGGCCCCGATGAGCACCCGGGTGGAGTTCGGCGAGTGCGCCTCGGCGAGCGCGAAGCCGTACGTGGTCAGGCTGCCGGCGGCCAGGTAGAAGAGGGCGTACCGGGCCCGGCCGAGCCGCCGTTCCACGGTGGGGCCGAAGACCTGGAGGAAGAGCAGGTTCCCCAGCAGGTGCAGCCAGCCGGCGTGCAGGAACAGCCCGGTGAGGACGGACAGGGCCGGGTGCTTGCCCGGGGTCGGGGCGGCCGGGCAGCCGGGGACCGGGTCGGGGGCCTCGGCCAGCTGTTCGGCGGTCAGCGGCCGGCCGGCCAGCACCTCGGCCGGGACGGCGCCCCAGCGCTGCTCGTACCGCTGCTCCGCGCAGACCCGGGCCTGGCCGGTGCCGTACAGCGGGTTGAGCCCGGCGGCGGGGCCGAGCAGGAAGACCAGGGTGTTGAGCGCGATCAGGGCGTAGCTGACCACCGGGACGGGCACCGCCGGGCGGCCGCCCCGGGCGGCGGTGTGGTCGGGGACCGCGAGCGCCATGCGGCCAAGCATCCCTCCGGGCGCCGCAGGTGACACGGTGGTTTAGGGCAGGTGGACTAGCCGGGGAGTTCGGACGACCGGTGGCCGCGGTGGTTGCCCCAGGCAATAGGCTTGGGGCGGGCATTCCCGCCTCCCGCCGCCGATGCCGGGGCTCCGGGGGGAGCGCCTAGCCCACGCAGGGACCACCCGAGAGGACCCCCGATGACCGTCCCCGCCCTGACCGCCGAGACGCGCTGGCGCTGCACCCTGTGCGGCAACCTCACCCGCTTCGACGTGACCCGCACCGCGCGGGTGACCGAGTTCCTGCACTTCGACCTGGCCGGCGAGTCCAAGGTCGAGGAGACCGAGGTGCTCAGCGAGACGATCGAGTCGGTGCGCTGCCGCTGGTGCAACGCGGTGGACCAGGTCGAGCTGGTGGCCCGCCCGGGTGCCGAAGGGGAGCAGGCCCCCACCGAGCAGGGCTGACCCCCGCCGCCGCGGCGGGCGGGTGCGCGGAGCACCCGCCCGCGCCGCACGGGACAATACAGAACAAGACGCACGGAGCGTGACGACAGGGGCGGCCGCGGCCGTGCCCCGCTGGACCAGGATCGGAGCCGAGGACGTGGTGGACGCAGCGAAGGAGCCCGGCGAAGCCCAGGGGCTTCAGCCCGCTGCGGCCGAGGCCCAGGCCGAGGCGGCCGGGACGGCGGACGACTCCTCCGGGCCCGCGGCGGAGCGCGTGGTCGAGAAGCTCGACCGTCCGCTGCCCGAGGGGGTGCGTCGGCGCGTGGTCGGGCTGGCCTCGGACGCGCTCGGCGGGCTGCCGCCGGCCGAGCTCCCGCAGAGCCTGCGCCAGTACGTCAAGTTCACGCCGGCGCGGCGGGCCAAGTACGCGGCCACGGCGTTGGCGGCGGCGCTGGAGGCGGAGCCGGCCTTCCGGGTGCGGATAGCTGAGCGGCTGCGCCTCGGGCAGCCGGACCTGGTGAGGGCGCTGGAGTCCGGCACCGTCCCGAGCGCCGCCGATCCGATGGACGTCGCGGCCGCCGCCTACCTGGTGCGTTCGGTGGGCTGGAGCCGGCTGGTGGCCGAGGCCGGCGAGGAGGCCGAGCGGGCCGGTGCCGAGGACGCGGCCGCGGAGGCGGCCCGGCTGGTGGAGAAGCTGCAGGCCGAGCTGGCCGAGGTGCGGGCCGCCGCCCGGGCGGACCTGGACCGGCAGCGCGCCGAGTCCGACGGTGTCCGCAAGGAGGCCGAGTCGCTGCGCAAGAAGGTGCGGTCGCTGGAGAGCGACACCCGCCGGGCGCAGGCCGAGACCCGCCGGGTGAGCGGTGAGCTGGAGGCCCTGAAGGCGCAGGCCGCGGCCGAGCGCGGCGCCGCCGAGACCGAGGCGCGCAGGCTCCGGCACCGGCTCTCCGAACTGGAGACCGCGGCCGAGCAGGGCCGCCGGTCGGCCCGCGAGGGGCGCGGCGTCGAGGACATGCGGCTGCGGCTGCTGCTGGACACCGTGCTGCAGTCTGCGCAGGGGCTGCAGCGGGAGCTGGCGCTGCCGGTCTCCCAGATCCGCCCGGCGGACCTGGTGGAGGCGGTGGTGCCGGGGGCGGCCTCGCCGCACGACGTGGCCCGGCGCGGGCTGGCCGAGGACGATCCGGCGCTGCTGGACCAGCTGCTGGCGATCCCCCAGGTGCACCTGGTGGTGGACGGCTACAACGTGACCAAGACCGGCTATCCGGCGCTGCCGCTGGAGCAGCAGCGGATCCGGCTGCTGGGCGGGCTGGCGATGCTGGCCCAGCGCACCCAGGCGGAGGTCACCTGTGTGTTCGACGGGCAGGACCTGGACGTCCCGGTGATCATGGCGCCACCGCGCGGGGTCCGGGTGCGGTTCAGCCGGACCGGGGAGACGGCCGACGAGCTGATCCGCCGTCTGGTGCGGGCCGAGCCGCAGGGCCGTCCGGTGGTGGTGGTGTCCACCGACCGGGAGGTCGCGGAGGGCGTGCGGAAGGCGGGCGCGCGCCCCGTGGCGTCGGTGCTGCTGCTGAACCGGCTGGCCCGGCCCTGACCTCGGCCGATTCCGTGTGATTCCTGGTCAGGGGCGGTGTCGGGGCATGGTGAGGGGGCCGTGGAGTCAGCGTGGGGTGGCCGAGTTCATGCCATCGGGGGAGTGGCACAACGGATAGATCTTCACTAAGGTCTGGCGTCAAACCTATTTTCGGGAATCTCATCCCATCAGGTGAGTCCGATGGAAGAAGGAGCCGGTCCCTTGGCCTCCCACCGCCGTCCCAAGCAGCCGAGCCGCGCACGGATCTCCGTGCTCACCGCTGCCGCTGCGACCGCGGTCGCCCTCTCCGCCCAGGTGGCCGCGCACGCCGCGCCGCAGCCGAACAAGGCGGACGTCAAGGCGCAGATCGACCAGCTCCAGGAGGAGCAGGAGCAGGCGGCGGAGAAGTACAACGGCGCCAAGGAGCGGGCCGACCAGCTGCGCAAGCAGGCCGACCAGCTGCAGGACCAGGTGGCCCGCAGCCAGGAGCAGATGACCCAGCTCCAGGGCGGCCTGGCCGAGGTGGCGGGGGATCAGTACCGCTCCGGCGGCATCGACCCGTCCGTCCAGCTGATGCTCTCCTCCGACCCGTCCGGCTACCTGGAGAAGGCCTCGACCGTCCAGCAGGCCAGCACTAGCCAGGCCGAGGCGCTCAAGGGGCTGCTGGAGCAGCAGCGCCGGCTGGACCAGGAGAAGGCCGAGGCGGCCGCCGTGCTGGCCTCGCTGGACACCACCACCAAGGACCTCAACCAGGCCAAGGCGGACGTCAACACCAAGCTGAAGACCGCCCAGGACCTGCTGAACTCGCTCAGCGCCGCCGACCGCGCCGCGCTGAAGGCCCAGCAGGCGCAGGACGACCGCGCCTCGCGCGGCAGCGAGCGGGTCGACCTCGGCAGCCTGCCGCCGGCCAGCGGCTACGCGGCCGTGGCGATGGCCAAGGCGATGAGCAAGCAGGGCTCGCCGTACGTGTGGGGCGCCACCGGCTCGACCACCTTCGACTGCTCGGGCCTGATGGTCTGGTCGTACGGGCAGGCGGGCGTCTCGCTGCCGCGCACCTCGCAGGAGCAGGGCCACTACGGCACCCGGGTGCCCTCGCTGGACCAGGCCCAGCCGGGAGACCTGGTGATCTACGGCTCCGACATGCACCACGTCGGGATGTACATCGGCAACGGCATGGTGGTCCACGCGCCGCACACCGGTGACGTGGTGAAGGTGATGAAGGCCGACGCGATGCCGATCAACACCATCCGCCGGGTCTGACGGCCCGACACGCCCGCGGGCTCCTCGGGGGCCTGTGAAAAGCGCCACCCTCCCCGTGGGGGTGGCGTTCGGCTTTCCCGCCCTTTCGTGACCACATGCTGAGAACCGATCAGCCTTCTGTGTGCCAGTGGTCACCATCGGTCATTTTCACAAAAGAACTTGGGTAATCTTCTGTCTTTTTTCTGACAAGGATTTGAACGGATCACGGTTCAGTTACTAGGGTCATGCTCCGAACCACCGCACTGTCGATCGCCCAGCCAGGGTGTCGGCGGTGGTTACCGCCGAGTTCGCGAGGCAGCGGGGCAGGTCGAAGCGACTGCCCGACAGGGGAGCCCAGTGTTCGGGGGCGCTGCGGAGCGGAGCCGGGGAACCATGTTCCTCCGGGGTGAATCGGCGCCAGGTCGGCCGGTGAAACGGCCGTGAGGCGTCGTAGGGCATGCTTCCGGCCCGAACCCGTCAGCTCACCCGGTAGGCGGACGTAGGAAGAAGGAGTCCGCCTTCGTGGCGTCCCATCGTCGTCCCAAGCCCGCCGGTCGCGCTCGCGTCTCGATCCTGACGGGTGTCGCCGCGGCGGCCGTCGTCCTCTCCGCGCAGGGTGCCCACGCGGACCCGCAGCCGACCAAGGAACAGGTCAAGGGGCAGGTCGACCAGCTCAACGAGCAGGCCGAGGTCGCGACCGAGAACTACAACGCCGCCCAGGCCAAGCAGCAGGAGCTGGAGAAGCAGGTCTCCGGCCTGCAGGACCAGGTGGCCCGTCAGCAGGCCCAGGTCACCGAGCTCCAGGGCGGCCTCGCCGAGATCGCCGGCGAGCAGTACCGCAACGGGGGCATATCCCCGACCGTCCAGCTGATGTTCTCCTCCAGCCCGGACACCTTCCTCAGCCAGGCCGGCACGCTGAACCAGGCCGGCAGCACCCAGAAGGGGCAGCTGAAGGAACTCCAGGAGCAGCAGCGCAAGCTCGACCAGGACCGCAACGAGGCCCAGGGCAAGCTCGCCGAGCTGGAGTCGACCACCCAGCAGCTGAAGGCCTCCAAGGACGAGGTCCAGGGCAAGCTGAAGGCGGCCCAGGACCTGCTCAACACCCTGACCGAGCAGGACCGTCAGGCGCTGCGCCAGGCCGAGGAGAAGGCCGCGGCCGACGCCAGGGCCAAGGCCGACGCCGCCCAGGCGCAGCAGCAGCAGGCCGACCGCGCCTCGCGCGACAACAGCCGCGGCAACCTGGCGGCCCCCACCACCACCGCTCCGGTGAACGTGGCCGCGGGCAGCTCGCGCGGTGCCGCCGCCCTCTCGTACGCCGCGTCCAAGGTCGGCAGCCCGTACGTCTGGGGCGCCACCGGCCCGGGCTCCTTCGACTGCTCCGGTCTGATGGTCTGGGCGTTCAACCAGGCGGGCGTGTCGCTGCCGCGCACCTCGCAGGCGCAGGCGGGGGCCGGCACCCGGCTCGGTACGGACCTCTCCAAGGCCCAGCCCGGCGACCTGCTGATCTTCTACAGCGACGCCCACCACGTCGGCATCTACGCCGGCAACGGCCAGGTGCTGCACGCCCCCAAGCCGGGTGCGTCGGTGCGCTACGAGGCCGTCACCAACATGCCGCTGACGGGCATCGTGCGGGTCTGATCCCCGCTCGGACGCCTCCGGGCCCGGCCTTCCCCAGGGAAGGCCGGGCCTGCGGCTTTTCCGGCGGGTCGAGCTGATGTCCGATTAGGGGTCGAATATTCGGGTTGGGAGGGGTTTGGACTCGCTTGCCCGGACTCGCTAACGTCTGCCACCGGACTCCCGCTCTACGGCCGCCCGTCCCGGTGCGGCGGCGGGGCCGCGCCGCAGGATTGGAGCCGCTGCCGCCATGCCCGTGCACCGTCGTTCCCAACTGCTCACCCGGGCGCTGGTGCTGACCGCGGCCGCCGCCACCGCGCTGGGCGTGGCCGCCGGAGGCCGCGCCCAGGCCGCGCCGGACAGCCCGGACCCGGGCGACCGTCAGGACGTCAGGACGCAGGTCGAGCAGCTGTACGACGAGGCCGAGCAGGCCTCGGAGAAGGCGAACGCGGCGCAGGAGGCCCAGCGGCGGCTCCAGGGCGAGACCACGATCCTCCAGGGCGAGATCGCCGTCGCCCAGGACCAGCTCAACGAGCTGCGCGGTGACCTGGCGACGGTGGCCGGGGCCGAGTACCGCGGCGGCGGGTTGGCCCAGACCGCCCAGCTGTTCCTCTCGCCCGACCCGGAGGGCTACCTGGTCCGCGCCCGCACCCTGGGCCAGGCCGCCGCGCGCCAGCAGGAGACCCTGCACGAGCTGGTCACCCGCCAGCGCCGGCTCGACCAGCGCCGCTCCGAGGCGGCCGGCAAGCTCGCCGAGCTGGACCAGACCCGCCGCACGCTCGCCGACACCAAGCAGCAGATCCAGCAGCGGCTCGCCAGGGCGCAGAAGCTGCTGAACGGCCTGGGTGCCGCCGAGCGGGCCCGGATGACGGCCCAGGACGCCCGGGAGGCCGAGCAGCGCGCCACCCGGGGCACCGACCGGCTGGACCTCGGCACCGCCCCGCCCGCCTCCGAGCGCGGGGCGGCCGCGCTGGCCGCCGCGGTGCGGATGATCGGCTCCCCGTACGTCTACGGGGCCACCGGACCGCACGCCTTCGACTGCTCCGGTCTGATGTACTACAGCTGGCGGCAGGCCGGAGTGACCCTGCCGCGCACCTCGCAGGCCCAGGCGTACGCCGGGCAGCGGATCAGCCTGTCCGAAGCGCGACCGGGAGACCTGGTGATCTTCTACCGGGACATGCACCACGTCGGCATGTACGCCGGCGGCGGCGTGATCGTGCACGCCCCCCGCCCGGGCGCCAAGGTCCGCTACGAGAGCGTCACCGCCATGCCGGTCTCCGGGGTGGTCCGGCTCTGAACGCCCCGACGCCCGGTTCCGGCGACCCCGCGGACCCCGCCGAGATACCCCGTCCCCGCCGTGCGCTGTCCCGGCGGGGCGCGCTGCTGCTCGCGGCCGGCGGGCTGGCCCAGCTGTCACTGCCCCCGGCCGCCCCGGCGGCGCCGCCCGCGGCGCGCCCGGCGGACCGGCGCGGCGAGGTGGCCGCCGCACTGGCGGAGCGGGCCCGGTCGGCCCCGCCGTGGGCCGGGCTGCCGGTGGCCGAGGCGGCGTACCGCAACCTGGTGCTCGCCGCCTCCGGCGGGCCGGAACGGCTGACCGCGGCCGCCGACCTGACGGTGCGGATCGCCGGGTACGACGAGTACCCGGTGGTGTACCCGCGCCGGATCGAGTTGGTCCCGGCCGGGGACGGCTGGCGGGTGGAGCGCGAGGAGGGTGCGGGCGGACCGCCCGCGCCCTGGGACTTCGGGCCGCCGCGGTCGGCGCCGGGCGAGTACTGCCTGGTGCTCGGGCCGGCCGCCGGCCCCGACCCGGCCGAGCTGGTCGCGGTGGCGGACCGGGCGGTGCCCGCCGTCACCGAGGTGTGGGGCGGCGCCTGGCCGCAGCGGCTGCTGCTGGAGCGGCCCGCCACCGAGGAGCAGTTCGCCCGGCTGCTGGAGGGCGACCCGGACGGCTGGACGGGCATGGCGGCGGTCACCGTGGCCGCCCCCGGCGCGCCCTGGCACACCCCGGCGGACCGGGTGCTGGTCAACCCGGAGGCGTACGGGCGGCTCAGCGACTTCGGTCGCCAGGTGGTGATCACCCACGAGGCCACCCACGTCGCCACCAGGGCCGACACCCGGGCCTGGACCCCGCTGTGGCTCTCCGAGGGCGTCGCCGACTGGACGGCCTACCGCGACTCGGGCCGCGGCCCGCAGCAGATCGCCCCCGAGCTGGCCAGGGACGTCGCCGCCGGGAAACAGCCCGCCGCGCTGCCCGTCGACCGGGACTTCGCCGCCGGGGCGGACGGCATCGCCCAGGCCTACGAGCAGTCCTGGCTGGCCTGCGAGCTGATCGCCCGAACCCACGGGCCGCAGCGGCTGGTCGCCTTCTACCGGGCCGTCGGCGCGGCCGACGGGCAGGGCGAGGACCGGGAGCGCCGGACGGACCGGCTGATGCGCCGCGAGCTGGGCGTCGGGCTGGCGGAGTTCACCCGGCTCTGGCTGGAGCGGGTGGCGGCGCTGAAGGGCTGACGGGCGCCCGGCTCAGCGGTGCTGCCGGGCGGGGGCGCCCGGGTGGTCGATGCCGTCCAGCAGGTCCTGCTCGTAGGCGATGCCGGGGCGCACCGGGTAGCCGGCGGCCGGCAGCGCGGCGGGCTCGCGGTCCAGCACCACGGTGGGCGGCAGCGGCGCCTCGCCGCGGGTGGAGCGCCAGAGCCGGACGCAGGAGAGCACGGCCGCGGCCAGCAGCAGCAGGTTGCGCGCGGCCAGTACGGCGACCGCCGCGGGCTCGCTGGCCAGGACCTGGGTGAACACGGTCGGGAACTCGACCAGGGTGAGCGGGCAGGCGAGCAGGATCAGCAGCGCCACCGGCCGCTGGCTGCTGTTGCGCACGGTCAGGCAGACCGCCGCGACGCCGACCAGCCAGACCAGGTACTGGGGGCTGATCACCCGGCTGGTCACCACGAAGATCAGCAGCGCGCACAGCGCCGCGTCGTACATGGTGGCCGCGCTGCGACGCTTGGAGGTGTAGCGCCACAGCAGCAGCCAGGCGAAGCCCAGCAGGGTGCCGGCCAGCATCACCTTGCTGATCACGCTGACCCACGGCCCGAGCATCTCCGGGGAGCCGTAGTTCATGGTGACCTTGCCGTCCCAGGCACCGGCGAGCCGGGCGAAGTGCAGCGGCAGCGCGCCGAGGGACTCGACCTCGATGCCGCGGTCCTTCTGGAAGGCCAGGAACTCGAAGGCGCCGTTCATCCCGGCCGTCAGCAGGAAGCCGATCGAGACGGCGGTGGCCCCCGCCAGCGTCCAGGAGCGGCGGGTGCGGCGGCCGGAGGGGGTGCCGATCAGGCCGAGCAGCGGCCAGATCTTGACGATGCCGCCCAGGCCCAGCAGCAGTCCGCCCACCGCCGGGCGGCGGATCAGCGCCAGCAGGCCGGCCAGGGCGACCGCGGTGACGATGACGTCGAAGCGGTTGTAGATCATCGGGCCGAGCAGCGGGACGCCCACCACCCACATCCAGGCGCCGGTCAGCGCCCGGCCCCGGCGCAGGCCGGTGCGCACCAGCAGCGCGGCCGCGGCGGCGTCGGCGATCCCGCAGATCACCCAGAACGAGACCAGGTACGACCAGGGCAGCAGGCCCGGCAGCAGGATCACCAGGGCAGCGCCCGGCGGGTACTGCCAGGTCACGTCGTCAAACGGGAAGGTGCCGGTCTGGAGCACGCCGTACCAGGCGTGGTAGATCATCCAGACGTCCGCGGTGACGTCGCCGCCGGGCGCCTTCAGCACGCCCGTCGCCAGCAGCACCAGCAGGGTGCGGGTGGCGACCCAGGTGGCACCGAGCGCGGCGAGCGCCCCGAGCGGGCGGCCGAGGCGGCCGCGCGAAGAACCGGGCTCGGTGGCCGGGGCCAATTCCACTGCGCTCCCTCGTTCGTCTCGGACGTCCCCACCGGAGGCGTCGTACCGACGGACGCCCGGGCCGCGTCCTGGACGACGGCCTAGGTACTAGGACTGACCCAGGGGTCAAACGGTTGCCGTGTGCGGTTCCGTTCCCGGCGGGTCATGGTGTTGACCTATCGTACGGATCACCCAGCGGTACACCGCGCACCCCCCGACCGAGCGAGCCATGGCCTGATGCACAGAACCTTGATCGTCACCAATGACTTCCCGCCCCGCCCCGGCGGCATCCAGGCGTTCGTGCACAACATGGCCGTCCGTCAGCCCGCAGGCAGCGTGGTGGTCTACGCCTCCACGTGGCGGGACGGCAGCGAGGTGGCCCGCTTCGACGCGGAGCAGCCGTTCCCGGTGATCCGGGACCGGACGAAGGTGATGGTTCCCACACCGCGGGTCACCCGGCGGGCCGCCGAGATCCTGCGGGCGGAGAAGTGCGACGCGGTCTGGTTCGGTGCCGCCGCCCCGCTCGGGCTGATGGCGCCCACGCTGCGCCGGGCCGGGGCGGGCCGGCTGCTCGGCATGACCCACGGGCACGAGGCCGCCTGGGCCCAGCTTCCGGTCTCCCGGCAGCTGCTGCGGCGGATCGGCGCGGGCACCGACGTGCTCACGTACCTGGGCGAGTACACCCGTTCCCGGATCGCCGCCGCGGTCGGGCCGCAGGCCGCGGCCCGGATGGTCCAGCTGCCGCCGGGCGTGGACGAGACGACCTTCCACCCGGACTCCGGGGGCGCCGAGGTGCGCCGCCGGCTCGGGCTGGCGGACCGGCCGGTGGTGGTCTGCGTCTCCCGGCTGGTGCCGCGCAAGGGCCAGGACACCCTGATCGAGGCGATGCCGCAGATCCTCGCCGACGTGCCGGACGCGGTGCTGCTGATCGTCGGCGGCGGCCCGTACCGGGCGGACCTGGAGAAGCTCGCGGACGCCACCGGCGTACGGGACTCGGTGCGGTTCACCGGCTCGGTGCCGTGGGAGGAGCTGCCGGCCCACTACGGCGCCGGGGACGTCTTCGCGATGCCCTGCCGGACCCGGCGCGGGGGCCTGGACGTCGAGGGCCTGGGCATCGTCTACCTGGAGGCCTCGGCGACGGGCCTGCCGGTGGTCGCGGGGGACTCCGGCGGGGCGCCGGACGCGGTGCTGGAGGGCGAGACCGGGTACGTGGTGCCCGGCGGCTCGGCCTCGGCGGCGGCCGAGCGGATCGTGCGGCTGCTGCGCGACGAGGAACTGCGGCGGCGGATGGGCGAGGCCGGGCGGCGCTGGGTGGAGCGCTCCTGGCGCTGGGACCTGCTGGCTGGGCGGCTGACCTCGCTGCTGGCGGCGTAGCCGGTGCGGCGAAGGGCCTCGGGGGCGCCCCCGAGGCCCTTCGCCGCACCCGCGACTACTTCTTGTAGATCGCCTCGATGTCGGCGGCGTAGTCCTTCAGCACGACGTTGCGCTTGAGCTTGAGCGAGGGCGTCAGGTGGCCGCTCTCCTCGGAGAACTCGGTGTCCAGCAGTCGGAACTTCTTGACCGCCTCGGCGTGCGAGACGGCCGCGTTGCCGTCGTCCACCGCGCTCTGGAGGGCGGCCAGCAGGTCCGGGTCCTCGGCGAGGTCGGCGACGGTGGCGTCGGCCGGCTTGCCGTTGAGCTCCTTCCACTTCGGGAAGAAGTCCTGGTCGACGGTGATCAGGCAGGAGATGAAGGGCTTGCGGTCGCCGACCACCATGACCTCGCCGACCAGGGCGTGGGCCCGGATCCGGTCCTCGATGACGGCCGGGGCGACGTTCTTGCCGCCGGCCGTGACGATGATCTCCTTCTTGCGGCCGGTGATGGTCAGGTAGCCGTCGGAGTCCAGCGAGCCGATGTCGCCGGTGGCGATCCAGCCGTCCTTGAGGGCGTCGGCGGTGGCCTCGGGGTTGTTCCAGTAGCCGGTGAAGACGTGCGGGCCCTTGAAGAAGACCTCGCCGTCCTCGGCGATCCGCACGGAGGCGCCGGGCACCGGCTGGCCGACCGTACCGATCTTCTGCTTGTCCCAGGGGTTGAAGGTGGTGGCCGCGCAGGTCTCCGTCAGGCCGTAGCCCTCCAGGACGGTGAAGCCGATGCCCCGGTAGAAGTGGCCCAGACGCTCGCCGAGCGGGGCGCCGCCGGAGATGGCGTGGGTGGCCCGGCCGCCGAGGGCGGCGCGCAGCTTGCTGTAGACGAGCTTGTCGAAGACGGCGTGCTTGAGCCGCAGCACCAGCCCGGCGCCGCCGGCGTCCAGCGCCCGGCTGTAGGCGATCGCGGTGTCGGCGGCCTTGTCGAAGATCTTGCCCTTGCCGTCGGCCTGGGCCTTGGCGCGGGCGGTGTTGTAGACCTTCTCGAACACTCTGGGCACGCCCAGGACCAGGGTCGGCTTGAAGGAGGCCAGTTCGGCGGTGACGTTCCGGACGTCGGAGACGTGGCCGAGCTTGATCGGGGCCATCGCCGGGGCGATCTCGACGATCCGGGCGAACACGTGGGCCAGCGGCAGGAAGAGCAGGACGGAGCTCTCGCCGAGGCGGAACAGCGGGGCCAGGCGCTCGACGACGTTGCCGCACTCGGCCAGGAAGTTGCCGTGCGTCAGCTGACAGCCCTTCGGGCGGCCGGTGGTGCCCGAGGTGTAGACGATGGTGGCGATGTCGTCGGGGCCGGCGATCCGGCGGCGTTCGTGGATCGTCGCGTCCGGGACACCCTGACCGGCCGCGGCCAGCGCGGCGATCGCCCCGCCCTCGATCTGCCAGGTGTGCCCGAGCTCCGGCAGCCGGTCGCGGACCTCGTCGACCACCCGGACGTGCTGGTCGGTCTCGGTGATCACGGCGACGGCGCCGGAGTCGCCGAGGATCCACTCGACCTGCTCGGCGGAGGAGGTCTCGTACACCGGCACGGTGATGGCGCCGGCCGTCCAGATCGCGAAGTCCAGCAGCGTCCACTCGTACCGGGTGCGGGACATGACGGCCACCCGGTCGCCCGGCTCGACGCCCGAGGCGATCAGGCCCTTGGCGGTGGCGTGCACCTCGGCCAGGAACTGGACCGACGTCAGGTCCTGCCACCGGCCGTCCACCTTGCGGCTGAGCACGGCGAGGTCCGGGTGCTCCTCGGCGTTCCGGTGCACCGGGTCGGCGAGGTTGCCGCCGCTCGGTACCTGGTAGAGGGCCGGAAGGCTGAAGTCGAGCAAGACTGCTCCTCGTTCGCGACGCTGCGGGACGGCAGGACGTTACTGCCCGGTAGGCAGCTTCGACCAGAGGGGTCGGCCCCGGTGTTCGAAGTGTCACACCCGGCCGGGTCCGACCAGGCCGTGACCGGGTCGTTCGAATGGCACCCTACGGCAGCGTGGCCCGACCGGCCGGTAACATGCCCGCCCGCCCGGCGCCCGCCCGTGCCACGGCCGCTCGCGGAGCGAGGCCCGCGCCGCCGGGCCGCGCACCGGTCGCGATAGCCTGCTCCGGGCGGACCCGGGCCGAGCGCGCCCCGGCCGGACCGGCAGGCAGAGGGACGAGGCGGAGGGCCATTCCATGGCGGAGCACACCAGGTCGAGCATCACCATCGACGCGACCCCGGCCACGGTCATGGCCGTGATCGCCGACTTCGCCGCCTACCCGGCCTGGACCGGCGAGGTCAAGGAGATCGAGGTCCTGAAGACCGGTGAGGACGGCCGCGCCGCCGAGGTCCGGCTGCTGCTCGACGCCGGCGCCATCCGCGACGAGCACGTCCTCGCCTACACCTGGGACGGCGACCGCGAGGTCTCCTGGACGCTCGTCCGCAGCCAGATGCTCCGCTCGCTGGACGGCTCCTACACCCTCGCCCCGCTGGCCGGCGGCCGCACCGAGGTGACCTACCAGCTCGCCGTGGACGTCAAGATCCCGATGCTCGGCATGATCAAGCGCAAGGCCGAGAAGGTCATCATCGACCGCGCCCTGGCCGGCCTGAAGAAGCGCGTCGAGGACGCCGGCGGCAAGAAGCCCGCCCAGAGCTGACACCACCGAACGGGGGAGCACGGCATGACGGCGACACGCACCATCCTGGTCAGCGGCGACGCCGGCGCGCCCACGGTGGCCGCCGCCACCGCGCTGCACGCCGCCCGGCGCGGCCACCGCACCTGGCTGCTGGCCGCCGACGACCCGCACCATGCCCTGGACTCCGCCCTCGGCACCCGGCTGGAGCCCGAACCGCTGCTGTACGCCCCGGGCCTGACCGTCTCCCGGATCGACGAGCAGGCCGCCTTCCGCTACGCCGTCGGCGAGCTCACCGGCCGGCTCAAGCCCGCCCTCGACCTGCTCGGCGCCGAACAGCTCGACCCCGAGGAGCTCACCGCCCTCCCCGGCATCGCCCGGCTCGCCCTGCTGCGCGCCCTGCCCGCCGCCGACCAGGACGTCCTGGTGGTGCTCGCCCCGCCACCCGCCGAGCTGATCGCCACCCTCGCCCTGCCCGAGCAGCTCGCCCGCTACCTCGACCGGCTCGTCCCCGAGCAGCGCCAGGCCGCCCGGGCCCTGCGCCCGCTGCTGGCCGGGCTGGCCGGCGTCCCGATGCCCGCCGACTGGCTGTACGAGGGGCGCACCAAGGCCGCCGCGGCCCTCGCCGAGTCCCGTGCCGCGATCACCGACCCCGGCACCAGCGTCCGGCTGGTCGTCCCGGCCGACGCCCACCCGTACCGGGAGCTGCGCCGGATCAGGGCCGGGCTCGCGCTGCACGGGCACCGGCCGGACGCCGTGGTGGTGCACGGCGCGCTGCCCGAGGCCGCCGCCGCCTCGCCCGACCCCTGGCTGGCCGCCCTGGCCCGCCGCCGGCAGGAGGAGCTGACCGGGCTCGCCGCCGAGACCGACGCCCCGGTGCTGGTCACCGGCCTGGCCGAGGCCACCCTGGAGGCCGTCGCCGACCGGCTCTACGGGGACGGGGACGGGCCCGAGCGGCTCGCGCCCGAGCCCTGGCCGGTCGAGGACCGGCTCGCCGAGGAGGGCCTGCTGGTCTGGCACCTCGACCTGCCCGGCGCCGACCGCTCCGAGCTGGACCTCGTCCGCCGGGGCGACGAACTGGTGGTCGGACTCGGCACCCACCGCCGGGTGCTCACCCTGCCGTCCGCGCTGCGCCGCTGCACGGTGGCCGGGGCGGGGCTGCAGGAAGGGGTGCTCTCGGTGCGGTTCGCGCCCGACCCGGCGCTCTGGCCCCGGGGCTGACGGGGGCTCGGCCGGGGGCGGCCGGCGTTCGACGGGGCTCTCGGTGGGCGTCCGGTGGGCGTCCGGCGGCTTTTCGGGCCGCCCGGCCGGTCGGGTAGCGTCGGGCCGGAGGGCCGCGGGGTGCGGCCACGGCTGAGGAGGCGCCCGCGATGACCAGCACCGACGACCGCACCGAGCCCGTCGACGACCGCACCGAGCCCGGCGCCGGGCAGGACGGCGGGCACGGCGGCCAGGGGCATCCGTTCGGGCCGGAGCTGGGCCCGCTGGTGGACGAGGTGCGCCGGTTCGCCGGGGCGCTCGGCGAGAAGGCCCAGGAGGCGAGCGCCACCACCCTGATCACCCTCTCCGGGCTGGCCGACCGGCTGCGCACCCAGCAGCCGGAGGTCTACTCCCACCTCGCCGCCGCCGGCACCGGGCTCGCCGCCGCGGGCTCCGAACTGCTGGCCGCCTACCGCGCCGCCGTGGCCGGGCACGAGAGCCGCTGGACCGCCGGGCCGGGCGCGCCGACCGAGAAGATCGACCTCGACCTCGACCTCGACGCCGACGCCGACGCTGACGCCGACCTCGGCGCGGCCCGTGGCGCCGGCTTTGACGAGGCTGACGGGCCGTCCGCCAAGCAGTGAAACCGTAACTTTCGGAGGGTGATCGCGCTGCTCTCGTACGTCACGAAGGAGGAGATTAGATACGACTTTTGAAGCTTCGCGGCCCGGTTTCCCCCAGAATGTCTTCGGATAATGTATGCGAGGCTGTGTACGGGGGCCGGGTTGGGCGGTAGCGTTCCGTCCAGCGGAACGAGTGAATAGCTGAGGGACACATGGCTCTGACCATCGGCGTCGATGTCGGCGGGACCAAGATCGCGGCAGGCGTGGTCGACGACGCGGGCGCGATCCTGGCCCGGACGAGGGTGCCCACCCCGGCCGATCCGCAGTGGGCGGTCGACGCCATCGCGCAGGCCGTGCGCGAGCTCAAGGAGGAGCACCCCGACGTCACGGCGGTGGGCGTCGGAGCCCCCGGTTTCGTCGACAGCAACCGTTCCACGGTGATCTTCGCCCCCAACATCGACTGGGAGAACGAGCCGCTGCGCGGGCGGATCGAGGAGCTCACCGGCCTGTCCACCGTCGTCGAGAACGACGCCAACTGCGCGGCCTGGGCCGAGTTCCGCTTCGGCGCGGCCGCCGACCACCGCGACATGGTGCTGATCACCGTCGGCACCGGCATCGGCGGTGGCATCGTCCTGGACAGCCGGCTGCACCGCGGCCGCTTCGGCGTGGCCGGCGAGATCGGCCACCTCAACATGGTCCCCGACGGCCTGCTCTGCGGCTGCGGCGGCAAGGGCTGCTGGGAGCAGTACGGCTCCGGGCGCGCGCTGCGCCGCTACGGCCGGGAGAAGACGGCCGCCGACCCGCAGCGCGGCCACCGGATGCTGGAGCTCAACGACGGCGTGGCCGAGACCATCCGCGGCATCCACATCACCCAGGCCGCCGAGGAGGGCGACCCGCTCGCCCTGGAGTGCTACGCCGAGCTGGCCGACTGGCTGGGCCGCGGCATGGCCGACCTCGCCGCGCTGTTCGACCCGGGCGTCTTCGTGCTCGGCGGTGGCGTCTCCGACTCCGGCCGACTGCTGCTCGACCCGGTCGCCAAGGCCTTCGAGCACTACCTGACCGGCGGGGTGCACCGCCCGCGCGCCGAGGTCGTGCTGGCCTCGATGGGCTCCGCCGCCGGCATCGTCGGCGCGGCGGACCTCGCCCGCGTCCCGTAACCGCAGCCTCCCCCTTGCGCCTTCGGCCGCGGGGGAGAACTCCTTGAGCCCGCCGGCGGCGGTGCGACCGGGCCCCGACCGATCCCGGACGCACCGCCGCCGTCGCACGTCCCGGCCCGGCCGCGTACGGTCGGATCGATCCGGTGACCGCCCAGGGGAGGACCATGAGCGCCGCGACCACGAACGCCTCGACCACGAACGCCCGACCGTGAACGCCTCGACCGAGAACGCCGGCCCGAGCGCGGACGCCCCCGCGGCCGAGGCCGCCGCGAGGCCCGCACCGCTGCCGCCGCCCGGCCCGGGCCGGCTGCGCCTGCTCAGCTACAACATCCGCTCGCTGCGCGACGACCGGCGGG
This sequence comes from Kitasatospora sp. NPDC096204, assembly GCF_044763205.1. NCBI lineage: Bacteria > Bacillati > Actinomycetota > Actinomycetes > Kitasatosporales > Streptomycetaceae > Kitasatospora > Kitasatospora sp. NPDC096204. The sequence goes on along the minus strand of NZ_JBIWFT010000009.1, from coordinate 157,070 downwards.
CGCTGGCCCGGGTGATCAGGGCCTGTGAGCCGGACCTGGTCTGCGTCCAGGAGGCCCCGCGCTACTGGCGGCCCGAGGGTCAGGCCGCCTGGCTGGCCCGGAGTACCGGGACGGCCGTGCTGGCCGGCGGCGGCCGCACCGCCGCCGGTCCGCTGCTGCTCGCCCGGCCCGGCGCGGTGGAGCTGCTGGAGGTGCACGACCGGCTGCTGCCCAAGACCCGCGGCCTGCACGCCAGGGGCTTCGCCGGCGCGCTGCTGCGACTGCCCGGCACGGCGCCGTTCACCGTCACCAGCTGCCACCTCAGCCTGGACCAGGAGGAGCGGTACGGGCAGTTCGAGCTGCTGCTCGACCAGCTCGGCATCGCCGAACTCGGTGTCGTGGCAGGGGACTTCAACGAGCACCCGGACGGGCCGGGCTGGCGGCTGCTGGCCTCCCGGCTCCAGGACGGGTACCCGACCGCGCCCTGGGGAGGCGAGTTCACCTCCGTACCGGAGCGCCCCTACCAGCGGATCGACGCCGTCTTCGCCACACCCGGGATCACCGTCCTCGGCTGCGGGGTGCCGCACGGTCTGCCCGGTGTCACCGAGGCGGACCTGCGGGCCGCGACCGACCACCTGCCGGTGCTCGCCGTCCTCGAACTGCCGAGCGGCGAGCCGAGCGGTCAGGGCGGCCGGCGCTAGACGACCGCGCCGTGGTCCGGGTCCTCCGGCTCGTCCTCGTCGCGGTCCTTCATCCGCGCGACCAGGGTGACGAAGCCGCCGAGGAAGGCGGTGATCCCCACCCAGGCCGGCCAGCCGGAGATCTCCCGCCAGACCACCGCGTCGACCAGCAGCAGGGCCGGGCCGCCGAGCACCGCCAGCCAGGCGAACTTGGCCGTCACATCGGCGGTCGGCAGCGGCGGGGGCTCCGGCGGGACGAAGTGGCCCTCGTCGGTCTCCTCGGCCAGCTCGAAGTCCCGCGGGCCCGCGCCGCCCGCCGGCATCACCGGCCGGCCGGAGCGGGGGCGGGGCTTGGGGGCGAGGTCGGAGAGGTCGTCCTGGTCGCCGCTGCCGCCGTCCTTGTAGCCACCCTTGAGCTCGTTCTGCGCCCGGAGGTTCTCGATCTCGGGCCAGTTCGGGTTGTTGAGGTCGACCGGGTCGTCGAACTGGGCGACCAGGGCGGCGAAGATCTCGTCCTGCTCGGCCTGGCTGCGCTCGGGCGCGCGGCGCGGACGGCGCTCGGCGGGGGCCGCGGGCTCGGTGGCGTCCTGCGCGGAGCCCTCGGTGGCGTCCCTGACGGCGTCCCGGACGGGCGGGGGCGTCGGGGAGCCGCCGTCCGCTCCGGTACGGTCCGCCGGCACACCGCCCGGGGCAGCGGCGTTCGTCCCGCCGTCCTTGGTCGCGCCGTCCTCGCGGGGAGTCTCGTCCCCGCCGCCCGCCGTGCTGCTCTCGTGCACTTCCGGCCCTTCAGCCATGGTGATCGTCGGATTCAACCCGGGTGACGCCCGCCGCGTGCGCGGGAGCCAGCCGTCGGATGAAGTCCTGGCTGGCCGCGAATATTTCCGCCGCGTCGTGGTCCAGCGTCGCGACGTGGAAGCTGCGCTGGCACAGCCGCTCCGTCACGTCCGTCGAGGATATCCGGGCCAGCACCAGTTCAGAGTTGGCCGGCGAGACGACGTGGTCCTGCGGGCTGTGGAAGAGCAGCACCGGCTGGGTCACCTCCGGCAGCAGCCGCTGGACATCCCGCCACAGCCGGCTCAGCGACCAGGCGGCGTGCAGCGGGGTGCGGTCGTAGCCGACCTCGGCCGCGCCCGCCCGGGCGATGTCGCCCGCGACCCCGGGCAGGCTGGGGACCAGGTGGCGCAGCACCGGCAGCAGCACACTCGCGGGGGTGTCCGAGCGCACCGACGGGTTGACCAGCACCAGGCCGGAGACGGTCGGCCCGTGCAGCGCCGCGAGCCGCAGCGCCAGCCCGCCGCCCATCGACAGCGCGCAGACGAAGACCTGCTCGCACTCCTCGGCGAGCGCCAGCAGCTCGCGCTCGACCTCCGCGTACCAGTCCTGCCAGCGGGTGACCTGCATGTCCTGCCAGCGGGTCCCGTGCCCGGGCAGCAGCGGCAGCGAGACGGTGTGGCCGGCCGCCGCCAGCTCCTCGGCCCACGGCCGCAGCGACTGCGGTGACCCGGTGAAGCCGTGGCAGAGCAGCACTCCCACCGGTCCGCCACGGTGGCGGTACGGCTCGGCACCGGGCAGCAACGGCATGGCGGACTCCTTCGCGGGCGGGTGGCGCTGGGGGAGGGACGCTGGAGGGGAGGTGCTGCGGAACCGCATCGTCCCACGCGCCGCGCCGGGTCGTACACCCCCTACGGGCGGGCCCGGGCACCGGCCCCACGGCGGGGCCGGGCGCGGCGGACGGCCGCGGGGCATTAGGATCGACCGGTCCGCATAACAGGAGGCCCGGGTTGTTCTACCGACTGATGAAGATGATCGTCGCGCCATTGCTTCGGATCTTCTTCCGGCCCTGGATCGAGGGCGAGGAGAACATCCCCGCCGAGGGTGCGGCGATCATCGCGAGCAACCACCTCTCCTTCTCGGACTCGTTCTTCTTCCCCGCGCTGATCAGGCGTCGGGTCACCTTCATCGCGAAGGCCGAGTACTTCAACACCCCGGGCCTCAAGGGCCGGCTGACCGCCGCGTTCTTCAAGGGCGTCGGCCAGCTGCCGGTGGACCGCTCGGGCGTGCGCGGCGCCGGTGAGGCCGCGATCCGCAGCGCCATCGCCGTGCTGGACCGCGGCGAGCTGTTCGGCGTCTACCCGGAGGGCACCCGTTCGCCCGACGGCAAGCTGTACCGCGGCAAGGTCGGCGGTCTGGCCCGCGTCGCGCTGGCCACCGGCGCCCCGGTGATCCCGGTCGCCATGATCGACACCGAGAAGGTGCAGCCGCCCGGCCAGGTCGTCCCCAACTTCGGTATCCGTCCCGGCATCCGGATCGGCCGCCCGCTGGACTTCTCGCGCTACCACGGCATGGAGAACGACCGCTTCATCCTCCGTTCGGTGACGGACGAGGTGATGTACGAGATCATGCGGCTGTCCGGCCAGGAGTACGTGGACATCTACGCGACCGCCGCCAAGCGGCAGATCTCCGAGGAGAAGAAGAAGGCCGACGCCGAGCGCCGGGCCGCCGCCAAGGCGGAGAAGGCGGAGGCCGCCGAAGCCGAGAAGGCGGAGAAGGCCGAGAAGGCCGCCGAGGCGGGCGGCTCGGAGAAGCCGCAGTAGCCGGAGCAGGCGCCCGGGTGGCCGCGGTGCCACCCGGACGGGCCCAGGGGAGGGGCGGATGACGGACGACGGCGGCAGAGCCGGCGCGGTCGGCGGCACGGTGGCGGCCGGCGGCATGTCCGTCGAACTCCCGCTGTGGCGGGCGATCTCCTACTTCCGGGTGCTGGCCCTGTGCTACGCGCTGCTGCGGTACTTCAACTCGTACCTGCACTTCCTGCACCCGGTGGCCGGCTGGATCTTCCTCGGCGCGCTGACCCTGTGGACCCTGGCCAGCACCCGGGCCTTCGGCAACCCGCAGCGCTGCACCTGGTACGTCCTGGGCGCCGACCTCACCCTCGCCGTCACCGGCATCGTGATGAGCGGGATGACCGACTCCCCGGCCAGGATCAGCCACGGCGCGCCGACCCTGCCGACCATCTGGGCGGCCGGCACGGTGCTCGGCTTCGCCGCGAAGGGCGGCTGGCGCCCGGCGGCGGCCTCGGGCTCGGTGATCGGCGTCGCCAACATCCTCGGCCACGGCGGTCCGACCGGCGACAACATCCACAACATCGTGCTGCTGATGGTGGCCGGCTGCGCGATCGGCTACGTGATCGAGCTGGCCCGGGCCAGCGAGGCCACCCTTACCCGGGCGCTCCAGGTCGAGGCGGCCACCCGGGAGCGCGAGCGGCTCTCCCGGGACATCCACGACGGCGTGCTCCAGGTGCTCGCCCTGGTCCAGCGCCGCGCCACGGAGTCGGGCGACGGACCGGGCCCCGGCGCGGGCTTCGCCGAGCTCGGCCGGCTGGCCGGCGAACAGGAGCGCGCGCTGCGCGCCCTGATGACGGGCGGTCCGCTGCCGTCCCAGCGCTCACCGCTGGCCGACGCCGCCGGGCCGGCGGACCCGGACGCGCCGTGCGACCTCACCGCGCTGCTGCGCCCGTACGCGGACGAGCGGATCACCCTCTCCGCCCCCGGCACCCCGGTGCTGCTGCCCGGCCTGGCGGCGGGCGAGCTCGCGGCGGCGGTCGGCGCCGCCGTCGACAACGTGCGCAAGCACGCGGGGGAGCGGGCCCGGGCCTGGATCCTGGTCGAGGACGAGCCGGAGGCCGTCACGGTCGGCATCCGGGACGACGGCCCCGGGTTCGCCCCCGGGCGGCTCGGCGAGGCGGAGCGGGCCGGCCGGCTCGGCGTCTCCCAGTCCATCCGCGGCCGGCTGCTGGACCTCGGCGGCACGGCGGAGCTGTACTCGGCGCCCGGGGAGGGCGTCGAGATCGAACTGCGCGTCCCGAGGAAGGCCACTCCATGATCGACCAGCCGATGACCGATCAGCCGACCGCCGACCGGCCGGTGCGGGTGATGGTGGTGGACGACCACCCGATGTGGCGGGACGCCGTCTCGCGCGACCTCGCCGAGGCCGGACTGGACGTGGTGGCCACCGCGGGCGACGGCGAGGAGGCCGTCCGCCGGGCCCGCGCCTGCACGCCGCAGGTGGTCGTGCTGGACCTCAACCTGCCCGGCCTGCCCGGCGCCGAGGTGTGCCGCCAGGTGGTCGCGCACGACCCGGCGGTCCGGGTGCTGGTGCTGTCGGCCAGCGGCGAGCACCAGGACGTGCTGGAGGCGGTGAAGTCCGGTGCGACCGGCTACCTGGTGAAGTCGGCCGGGCGGGAGGAGCTGCTGGACGCGGTGCGCCGTACGGCCGTCGGCGACGCGGTGTTCACCCCGGGCCTGGCCGGCCTGGTGCTCGGCGAGTTCCGCCGGCTGGCCGCCGAGCCGGCCCCGGCCTCGGCGCCGGCCGCCCCGCAGCTGACCGCCCGGGAGACCGAGGTGCTGCGGCTGGTGGCCAAGGGGCTGTCCTACCGGCAGATCGCCGACCGGCTGGTGCTGTCGCACCGGACGGTGCAGAACCACGTGCAGAACACGCTCGGGAAGCTGCAGCTGCACAACCGGGTGGAGCTGGTCCGGTACGCCATCGAGCAGGGCCTGGACGACGAGATCTGAGGACCGTCCGAAGGGTGGCCCTGGCACCCGGCCGGGGTGTGGCCGGGGGATCCGCCCCCGGCCACACCCGTCGGCTCAGCGCAGCGCGGCCGTCGCCTCGCGCAGCAGGCCCGCCACGATGTCGACCCCGTCGCGGGTGAGCACCGACTCGGGGTGGAACTGCAGCCCCGCGAAGCCGTGCCCGCGCAGCGCGTGCACGTCGCCGGTGAGGGCGTCCCGGGAGACCTCGACGCCCTCGGCGGCGAGCCGCGCCGCGTCGGCCTCCGAGCAGCGCGCGGTGAAGGTGTTGTAGAAGCCGACCGTGTGCTTGCCGCCGAACAGGTCGATGCGCTCCTGCGCCCCCTGGTACGGGACGGCCTTGCGGCCCAGCGCGAGCCCGAGCTCGGCGGCCAGCAGCTGGTGGCTCAGGCAGACCGCGAGCAGCGGCGCGGTGCGGGCGCCGGAGCGGACGGCGGTCAGCGCGTCCGCGACGATCGGCCGCAGCACCGCCATCTTGGGGTCGTCCGCGAGCGCCGGGTCGCCCGGGCCGGGGCCGAGCACCAGCGCGCCCCGGTGCGCCGCGACCCGCTCGCGCAGCCCCGGCTCGTCGTACCGGGCCACCGTCACCCGGTGGCCGAGCGAGCCGAGCAGGTGGGAGAGCATCGACGTGAAGGTGTCCTCGCCGTCCACGACCAGGGTCGGCTCGGCCTCGGTGACCTCGGCCGGCTGCTGCATCCGCAGCCAGAACGGCGCGAGGTCGGCCCGGCGGGCGTCCAGGGCGGCCTGCACCCGGTGGTCGTCGGCGAGCCGGGGCCCGGCCGGGTGGGGGAGCCGGGCGGGCGCGGGCCGGGCGCCGATCGCGGTGAGCACCCCGGCGGCCTTGGCGTGGGTCTCGGCGACCTCGGACTCCGGGACGGAGTGGCGGACCAGGGTGGCGCCGACCCGGACGACCAGCCGGCCGGTGGCCGGGTCGATGTCGGCGGTGCGGATGCAGATCGGCGAGTCCAGCAGCTGCCCGCCGCTGGCGGAGCGGCCGATCAGGGCGAGCGCGCCGGAGTAGTAGCCGCGCCCGGTGGGCTCGTAGCGCTTGATCACGCGGGTGGCGTTCTCGACCGGGCTGCCCGTGACGGTCGCGGCGAACATCGTCTCGCGGAGCACCTCGCGGACGTCCATCGAGGTGCGCCCGCGCAGCTCGTACTCGGTGTGGGCGAGGTGGGCCATCTCCTTGAGCCGGGGCCCGAGCACCTGGCCGCCGAGGTCGCCGACCGTGCACATCATCTTGAGCTCCTCGTCCACGACCATGGTGAGCTCCTCCAGCTCCTTGGGGTCGTGCAGGAAGCGGAGCAGCGAGTCGAGGTCGGAGCCACCGGTGGGGTAGCGGTAGGTGCCGGAGATCGGGTTCATCACGACGGTGCCGCCGCTCTGCCGGACGTGCACCTCGGGGGAGGCGCCGACCAGCACCCGCTCGCCGGTGAACACCAGGAAGGTCCAGTACGCGCCGCGCTCCTGCTCCAGCAGCCGGCGGAAGAGCGTCAGCGCGAGCTCGGGCCCGAAGTCCTCCAGCGTCGCGTGGAAGTCGCGCCGGATCACGAAGTTGGCGCCCTCGCCGTTGCCGATCTCGTCGCGGATCACCCGGCGGACGATCGACGCGTACGCGTCGTCGTCCACGTCGAACCCGCCACCGGCAAGTGAGACCGGCAAGTTCGGCAGGGCGTGGGTGAATTCGGCCAACGGGAGGGTGTGCTGCTCGGCCACCGAGAGGGCCTGCAGCGGGGTGCCGTCGTCGTGCGCCTCGAAGCCGCGCTCGCGGATCTGGCGGTACGGGACGAGCGCGAGCAGGTCGTGCACCGGGCCGCCGCCGGCCGGCACACCGCTGCGCACGGGCAGGTCGGCGAGGTGCTCGTAGTTGTCGACGGTGCCGACCAGCACCTCGACGGTGTCCGGGCTGAGCCGGGGGGTGCGGCGGTGCAGCAGGGCGAACGCGGGGGCGTCCGGGCCGGTGAGGCGGGAGAGCAGGTCGACGGCGGTGGTCACGGGAACGGCGTCCTTCCGGGTGGACTGGGTGAGAGGCGGTGCAAGGTCCGCTCCCGGAGGGCCGTCTGCGCAGACGCCGACGGCCGCCCCGAGGGGCGGCCGTCGTGTTCGTCTAGGAACGCGTCGTCTGTGGGCCACCCTTGGGGGAGGCCCACCACCAGGAGTGGGTGTGGGGCGCGTGCATGGGTCGAGACTAGCGGATTCACCGGGACGGGTGAGGGGGATCACGCGTTTGTCCGAGATGTGTCTCATCCTTCGGGCAATAGTCACAAGTCACTCCTGTCACCCCGTAGCCTTGCGGTGTGACCGCTACGACTGACACTTCGAGGGCTGCCCACTCCTGGCAGTCCCTGCCCGCGGCGCAGCAGCCTGAATGGCCGGACCAAGAGGCTCTGCGCAAGACCCTTGCCGAGCTCGCCTCGTATCCGCCGCTCGTCTTCGCCGGCGAGTGTGACCAGCTGCGCGCCCGGCTCGGAGCCGTGGCGCGCGGGGAGGCCTTCCTCCTCCAGGGCGGTGACTGCGCCGAGGCCTTCGACGGTGTCTCGGCGGAGCACATCCGCAACAAGCTGAAGACCCTGCTGCAGATGGCCGCCGTGCTGACGTACGCGGCCTCGGTGCCGGTGGTGAAGGTCGGCCGCATCGCCGGCCAGTACTCCAAGCCGCGCTCCAAGTCGACCGAGACCCGCGACGGCGTGACCCTGCCGGTCTACCGCGGCGACTCGGTGAACGGCTTCGAGTTCACCCCCGAGTCCCGCATCCCGGACCCGGAGCGCCTGAAGCGGATGTACAACGCGTCCGCCGCGACGCTCAACCTGGTGCGCGCGTTCACCACCGGTGGTTACGCCGACCTGCGCCAGGTGCACGCCTGGAACCAGGACTTCGTCCGCAACTCGCCGGCCGGCCAGCGCTACGAGCAGCTCGCCCGGGAGATCGACAACGCCCTGGCGTTCATGAGCGCCTGTGGCGTGGTGCCGGAGGAGTTCAAGGCGGTCGAGTTCTTCTCCTCGCACGAGGCGCTGGTCCTCGACTACGAGACCGCGCTGACCCGCGTGGACTCGCGCACCGGCGAGCTGTACGACGTCTCCGGCCACATGGTGTGGATCGGTGAGCGCACCCGGCAGCTGGACCACGCGCACATCGAGTTCGCCTCCAAGATCCGCAACCCGATCGGCGTCAAGCTCGGCCCGACCACCTCGGTGGACGACGCGCTCGCCCTGATCGAGAAGCTGGACCCGGAGCGCGAGCCCGGCCGCCTGACCTTCATCACCCGGATGGGCGCGGGCAAGGTCCGCGACCACCTGCCCACCCTGCTGGAGAAGGTCACCGCCTCCGGCGCCAGGCCGGTGTGGATCTGCGACCCGATGCACGGCAACACCTTCGAGGCCTCCAGCGGGCACAAGACCCGCCGCTTCGACGACGTCCTGGACGAGGTCAAGGGCTTCTTCGAGGTGCACCGCGCGCTCGGCACCCACCCGGGCGGCATCCACGTGGAGCTGACCGGCGACGACGTCACCGAGTGTGTCGGCGGCGGCGACGAGGTCCTGGTGGACGACCTGCACCAGCGCTACGAGACGGCCTGCGACCCGCGCCTCAACCGCAGCCAGTCGCTGGACCTGGCGTTCCTGGTGGCGGAGATGTACCGCGGCCAGTAGGCCCGGTGCCCGTCGGATGTGACGAAGGCCCCTCCGGATTCGGTGTTCCCGAGCCCGGAGGGGCTTTTTCGTACCGGTTTCGCCGGGTAAGGTAAGCCTCAGTGAGCTAAGGCTGACCTTAGTCAAGATCCACTCCGCTTCACACCCCCGGGAGACACCGCGATGTACGTGTGCATGTGCCATGCGGTCACCGAGGACCAGGTGAAGAAGGCGATCGACGGCGGCGCCGGCACCCCGCGCCAGATCGCGAAGGGCTGCCGGGCCGGCACCGACTGCGGGTCCTGCGTGCGCCGCATCCAGGCGCTGCTCGGCGAGCACGGCGCCCGCCCCTGCCCGACCGCCCGGCTGGCCGCGAAGCTCGGTCTCGCGGACCCGGAGGCCCCGGCGGCGGGGCCGACCGTGCCGGCGCCGGCCCCCGGGATCGCCCCGGTGGTCCCGCTGCGGGCGGCCTGAGCCCGGGGCCGTGCGTCCTCAGGACTCCGGCTGCTCGATGACCTGGGCGATGTAGAGCGCCTCGCCGAGCTTCTCCAGCAGCTCCAGCTGGGTGTCGAGGTAGTCGATGTGGTGTTCCTCGTCGGCCAGGATGTCCTCGAAGATGTTCGCCGAGGTGACGTCGTTCTTGGCCCGCATCACCACGATCCCGCGCTTGAGCCGGTCGATCGCCTCGACCTCGACCTGGCGGTCCGCCTCGAACATCTCCTTGACCGTCTGGCCGATCCGGACGTGGAACAGCCGCTGGTAGTTGGGCAGCCCCTCCAGGAACAGGATCCGGTCGGTGAGCGTCTCGGCGTGCTTCATCTCGTCGAAGGACTCGTGCCGGGTGTACTTGGCGAGCTTCGTCCAGCCGAAGTTCTCCTGCATCTTGGCGTGCAGGAAGTACTGGTTGATCGCGGTCAGCTCGGCGGTGAGCTGCTCGTTGAGGAACTCGATGACCTCGGGATCGCCCTGCATGGTGATGCCTCCTGCGCTCGTGCTGCCGGTGTGCTGCGCATCCTGGCACCGCTTTGGGAGGAAATTCCAGTAAGTTCACACTCACTAGGACATGTGGCGGAATATCCGATTCATGACGAAACGTGCTGGTGGGCGGGCGACCGCCGGTCCGTGCGGGCGGGGGCGCGGATCAGCGCAAAGGGGCGCGCGCCGAGGCTTGTCCGCCGTCTGTCACCATGGATCCATGGGTCAGTCGAAACACGAACCACTTCCGCCGTCTGACCCGAGGCTCCCCCCGGGACAGCGCGCGCAGCGCGGCTGGCCCGCCCTCCACTACGGGCCGGTGCCCCGCTTCAAGCCGCTGACCTGGGATCTCCAGGTGTTCGGGGCCACCGCCTCGGCGGAGAAGCACAGCTGGGACTTCGACGCCTTCAACGCCCTGCCGCGCACCACCGTCGTCGGGGACATGCACTGCGTGACCAAGTTCTCGGTGCTCGGCAACGAGTGGACGGGCGTGTCGGCCGCCGCCGTGCTCGACCTGGTGCCCCCCGCTCCCGGCGTCACCCACGTCATGGTCTGGGCCGAGTACGGCTACAGCGCCAACCTGCGGCTGGCCGACTTCGCCGACCCGGACACCCTGCTCGCCACCCACCGCAACGGCGAGGCGCTCACCGCCGAACACGGCTTCCCGGTCCGACTGGTGGTGCCCCGGCTGTACGCCTGGAAGGGCCCCAAGTGGGTGCGCGCGGTGGAGTACATGCGGGCCGACCGGCGCGGCTTCTGGGAGGAGCGCGGCTACCACAACCTCGCCGACCCCTGGCGGGAGCAGCGCTACTCCTACCAGGAGGAGCCCGGCGACGGGCCGCTGCGCTGAATGCCCTTCGCGGGCCGGGCTGGAACGGGCTAGAACAGCGAGAACCTGACCGTCACGGTGCTGCGCTGCGGGCGCCGCTCGCCCGCGGCCGGGCTCTGGCCGGACGACGTGACCGCGCCGAACACGTCCCAGCCGCTGGTCTGCATGGTGAAGCCCGCCGCCTGGAGCGCCTTCTGCGCCTCGTCCTTGCTCATCCCGGTGACGTTCGGGACCGGCACCATGCCCTTGCTGACCACCAGCGAGACCGCGGAGTTCTCCTGCAGCAGCTGCCCGGCCGCCGGCGAGCTGCTGATCACCGAGCCCTCCGGCACCGTGTCGTCGTAGGTCTCGGTCACGGTGCCCCTGGTCAGCTGGGCGCCGGTCAGCGCCGAGGCGGCGTCGGCGGCGCTCTTTCCGGCGAGGTCCGGCACCGCGATCCGCTTGGGGCCCTTGGACAGGGTGACGGTGACGCTGTCGCTCTTGCGGGTGCGCGCGCCCACCCCGGGGTCGGTGGAGATCACCTGCCCGGACGGGACGGACTCGCTGAACACCTCGACGAACTTCCCGTGCAGGCCCTCCCTGTCCAGGACCCGCTGCGCCTCGGCCCGGTCCTTGCCGAGCACGCCCGGCACCGAGCCGTACAGCCCCTCGGAGATCCCGTAGGTGGCGCCGCCGATCGCCACTGCCAGGGCGACCGCCGCGGCCGTCCAGATCAGCGGCTTGCGGGGCAGGCGGCGGCGCGGCCGCCCCGGCCGGCGCCGGTGCACCGGGGTCGGCTCGTCGTACGGGCGCGGCTCGGCGAGCAGCTCGTCCATCAGCTCCGGCGGCATGTCCAGCACGCTGGTGCGCTCCGTCGGCGGGGCGTCGGCGGGCCGCGGCAGCGGCTGGATCACCGAGGTCGGCTCGCTGGTCGGGTAGCGCGGGCTGGGCCGGGTGGAGGCCGGCGGCTCGGCGTCCAGCTCGGCCGGGTCGAGGGTGCGGCGGACCCGCTGGAGGGCGGCGAGCAGCTCGACCGCGTCGTACGGGCGGGCGTCGGCGGACCGGGCGCAGGCGCCGGCCACTATCGCGTCCAGCTCGGGGCCCACGGCGGGGGCGACCAGCGAGGGGGCCGGGACGTCCTCGTGCAGGTGCTTGTACATGACCTGGACGGGGTTGTCACCGGTGTGCGGGCGGTGGCCGGTGAGCATCTCGTACAGCAGGATGCCGGCCGCGTAGACGTCCACCCGCTGGTCGGTGGGGGCGTCCGGGAGGATCTGCTCGGGAGCCAGGTAGGAGACGGTGCCCAGGACGGTGCCGCCGGTGGCGGTGGTGGTCGAGGTGGGCGCGCCGTCGGCGGTGCCGAGCACCCGGACCAGGCCGAAGTCGGCGACCTTGACCAGGCCGCCCTCGGTGATCAGCACGTTCTCGGGCTTGACGTCGCGGTGGACCAGCCCGGCCCGGTGGGCTGCGCCGAGCGCGGCCAGCACCGGCTCCAGCACGTCCAGCGCGGCCCGGACGGACAGCGCGCCGCGGTCGCGCAGCAGGTCGCGCAGGGTGCGGCCGGGCACGTACTCCATGGCGAGGAAGACGTGGCCGCCGTCCGCGCCCTGGTCGAAGACGTTGACCACGTTGGGGTGGGTGAGCTTGGCGACCGCCTTGGCCTCGCGGATGAAGCGGGCGGTGAAGCCCTCGTCCCCGGCCAGCGAGGGGTGCATCACCTTGAGTGCGACCACCCGGTCCAGGCGGGTGTCGGTGCCCCGGTAGACGGTGGACATCCCGCCGGTCGCGATGCGCTGCTCGACCCGGTACCGGTTGTCGAGCAGGGTACCGATCAGGGGGTCGTGCAGTGCCATGTCCACCCGGTGAGTCTAGTGCCGCCGGGCGTGGCCGGGCCCGGAGGACACCGCCTCCGGGCCCGGCCGTGCCCGGCTTGTGACACGGCCGTGGGCACGCCGGACGCTCAGAACGCGGGGCGCTCGCGGGTGTCCAGGTCGGCCCGGCCCGCCATCGCGGAGGAGGCCTCGGCGTGGAAGCGGCGCGGGATGCGGCCGGCCCGGTGGGCGAGCCGGCCCGCCTCGGCGGCGTGCCGCATCGCCTCGGCCATCAGCACCGGGTCCTGAGCCCTGGTCACCGCGGAGGCGAGCATCACCGCGGCGCAGCCCAGCTCCATCGCCAGCGCCACGTCGGAGGCGGTGCCGGCGCCCGCGTCCAGGATCACCGGGACGCCGGCGCCCTCCACGATCAGCTGGAAGTTGTGCGGGTTGCGGATGCCCAGACCCGAACCGATCGGCGAGCCCAGCGGCATGATGGCCGCGCAGCCGACGTCCTCCAGCTTGCGCGCCAGCACCGGGTCGTCATTGGTGTACGGCAGGACGGTGAAGCCGTCGTCGACGAGCGTCTCGGCGGCGTCCAGCAGTTCGATCGGGTCGGGCAGCAGGGTGCGCTCGTCGGCGATCACCTCCAGCTTGACCCAGTCGGTGCCGAGCGCCTCGCGGGCCAGCCGCGCGGTCAGCACGGCCTCGCCGGCGGTGAAGCAGCCGGCCGTGTTGGGCAGCACCCGGATGCCGTTGCGGGTCAGCACGTCCAGGACGGAGCCCTGGGTGCCGGCGTCGACCCGGCGCATCGCGACCGTGGTCAGCTCGGTGCCGGAGGCGAGCAGCGCGCGCTCCAGGACCTCCAGGCTGGGGGCGCCGCCGGTGCCCATGATCAGCCGGGAGGAGAAGGACGTCCCGGCGATGGTCAGAAGGTCGTCGGCCATGGTTCAGCCTCCCTGGACGGCGGTGAGGATCTCGATCCGGTCGCCGGTGTCCAGCGCCGTCGCGGGCCACGAACCGCGCGGCACCACGGCCTCGTTGAGCGCGGCGGCGACGCCGGTGTTGGCGGCGCTGACGGAGGCCACCACCTCGGCGAGGGTGGTCCCGGCGGGCAGTCGGCGGGGCTCGCCGTTGACGGTCAGGGCGATCTCGGTCATGCGGAGGCCTTCGTCGTGGAGCGGTCGGGGGAGAAGCGCAGGGACGTGAACGGCCTTGCGAGCTCGGGGACTTCGCCGGTGGCCAGGTACTCGGAGACCAGGTCGGCGGTCACCGGGGTGAGCAGCACGCCGTTGCGGTGGTGGCCGGTGGCGGCGACCAGCCCGGGCAGCGAGGTCGGGCCCAGCAGCGGGGCGTTGTCCGGTGATCCCGGGCGCAGCCCGGCCGAGGTCTCCAGCAGCGGGAGTTCGGTGATCCCCGGTACCAAGTCGTGGGCGTCGCGCAGGAGTTCGTACACCCCGCCGGCGGTGACGGTGGTGTCGTAGCCCTGCTCCTCGGTGGTCGCGCCTACCACCAGCTCGCCGTTCTCGCGCGGCACCAGGTACAGGTGCCGGCCGCGGACGACGGCACGGACGTTGCGGGACAGGAACGGGCGGTAGGCGTCCGGGACGCGCAGCCGCAGCACCTGCCCCTTCACCGGGCGGATCGCGGGCAGCACGCCCTCGGGCAGGCCGGGCAGCCGGTGGCTGTGCGGGCCGGCGGCGAGGACGACCTGCTCGGCGCTCACCGTCTCCCGGGTGCTCAGGCGGGCGCCGGTCGCCCGGCCGTTCCCGACCAGTAGCTCGACGGCCTCGGCCCGGTGGAACAGGACCCCGGCGCCTTCACAGGCGAAGACCAGGGCGTCCAGCAGCCGGCGGCCGTCCACCTGGTGGTCCTCGGCCACGCGCAGCCCGCCGCGCACCCCGGGGGCGAGCATCGGCTCCAGCTTGCGGGCCTCCCGGCCGGTCAGCCAGTCGGAGTCCAGGCCGAGCCGCCGGTGGAAGGCGTGCAGTTCGCGCAGTTCCTCGCGGTCGTCGGAGTCCAGTGCGACGGCGAGCGTGCCGCAGCGGCGGTAGCCGGTGTCCCGGCCGCCGCTGGCCTCGGTGAGCTCGGCGGCGAAGTCCGCGTACCGCTCGTTCGAGGCCATGCCGAGGCGCAGCAGCGGCTCCTCGCCGTACTGCAGCTCGGTGACCGGGGCGAGCATGCCGGCCGCGACCCGGGCCGCGCCGCCGCCGGGGGAGGGGTCGACCACGGTCACGTTCCGCAGGCCGCGCTGGGCGGCGCGCCAGGCGACGGCGAGGCCGATGATGCCCCCGCCGATCACCAGCACGTCGGCGTGGGCGGGTGATGGCAAGCGTGACAAAGCTGCTCTTCTCCCTTCGCCGGTATGACCCGGATCAGGTTCGGACGGTCGCAGGCCGTGTCAGCCCGCCTCTCAGCCCGGTCCGCCGGGCTCCCGTGTGGTGCCCCCACCTTAACGCCGGGGGTCGGCCCGGCCGAAGGCCCGTACCAGGGGGTGGGACCGCCCCCGGCCCCTTGCCGACCGGCCCCGCGGCCGCTTGCCCACCCCCGGCCCCGCGGCCGCCGGTCGGCCGCTGAGTACAGTGACGGGCGTGGCAGAGCTGAGTGGAACGGATCAGGTGGTCGTCGTCGGAGCCGGGCTGGCCGGGGCGCAGTGCGCCCTCAAGCTGCGGCAGGGCGGGTGGCAGGGGCGGATCGTGCTGGTCGGCGAGGAGCCGCACGCGCCGTACGACCGGCCGCCGCTCTCCAAGGACGTGCTGCTCGGCAAGGCCGACTCCACCGCCCTGGGCATCGACTACGGGCAGCTCGACATCGAGCTGCTCACCGGCCGCCGCGCCACCGGCCTCACCCCCGGCGTGCTGCACACCGACGGCGGCGACCTCCCGTACGGCTCGCTGGTGATCGCCACCGGCGCCGTGCCGCGCGCCCTGCCCGGTGCCGAGCGGGCGCACCTGCTGCACACCCTGGACGACGCCCTGGCGCTGCGCGCGCTGCTGCGCCCCGGGCTGCGGCTGGTGCTGGTCGGCGCGGGCTGGATCGGCGCCGAGGTGTCCACCGCGGCCCGCGCGGCCGGCTGCGAGGTGACGGTGGTCGAGGCCGGTCCGGCGCCGCTGCCCGGCGCGCTGCCGACGGAGATCGGCTCGGCGATGGCCGCCTGGTACGCCGCGGCCGGGGTCGAGCTGCGCTGCGGCGTCGGCGTGGCCGCCGTGGAGCCCGGCGCGGTGCTGCTGGCGGACGGCTCGCACCTGCCCGCCGACGAGGTGGTGGTCGGCATCGGGGCCCGCCCCGCGACCGGCTGGCTGGCCGGCTCCGGGATCGAGCTGGACGCGACCGGCGCCGTCGTCGTGGACGGGCGGCTGCGCACCTCGGTGCCCGGCGTCTTCGCGGCCGGCGACTGCGTCAGCTACCCGTCGGCCCGGGCCGGTGCCCGGCTGGCCGTCCAGCACTGGGACCACGCCCTGCGGTCCGGTGAGGCGGTGGCGGCCGCCGTCCTGGGCGCGGACGCGCCGGACTACGACCCGGTGCCGTACTTCTGGTCGGAGCAGTTCGGGCGGATGGTCCAGTACGCCGGCCGGCACGCCGAGGGCGACGAGGTGCTGTGGCGCGGCGCCCCCGGGGACGCCGACTGGTCGGTGCTCTGGCTGCGCGACGGCGTGCCGAGCGCGCTGCTGGCCGTGGACCGGCCGCGCGACCTCGCCCAGGGGCGGAAGCTGATCGAGCGCGGCACGGCCCTGGACCCGGCCCGGGCGGGCGACCCGGCGGTGCCGCTGAAGGCGACCGTCGCGGGGTAGTGCCTGGTGCGCGGTGGGCCGTGGAGGTGGCAGTCTGGTGACGTGAGTGAGATCGAAAGCAAGATTGAAGCCCTGGTCACCGACTGGATGTACCTGCCCGACATCTCGGAGCAGTGGGGGGTCCGGGTCACCGAGGTGCGTGACCTGGTCAAGAACGGCGGCCTGATCGCCGTCCGGCGCGGGCCGAACAAGTCGCTGCAGGTCCCGGCGGCGTTCATCGACGGTCCGGGCCTGGTCAAGCACCTGTCCGGCACCCTGACCGTCCTGCGGGACTGCGGGTACGACGACGTGGAGATCCTGGAGTGGCTCTTCACCGAGGACCCGTCGCTGCCCGGCAGCCCCATCCAGGCGCTGCGGGAGAACCGCGGCACCGAGGTGAAGCGCCGCGCCCAGGCGATGCTGATCTGATGGCGGCGGACACGCTGCGTACCCGGCTGGCCGACGCCCGGCTCTACCTGTGCACCGACGCCCGTCGGGAGCAGGGCGACCTCGCCGAGTTCCTGGACGCGGCGCTGGCGGGCGGGGTGGACGTCGTCCAGCTGCGCGACAAGGGCCTGGAGGCCAGGCAGGAGCTGGCGGCCCTGGAGGTCTTCGCGGACGCCTGCCGCCGGCACGGCAAGCTGCTGGCCGTCAACGACCGCGCCGACGTCGCCCACGCGGCCCGGCCGGACGTGCTACACCTCGGCCAGGACGACCTGCCGGTACCGGCCGCCCGGGCGATCCTCGGCGAGGACGTGCTGATCGGCCGCTCCTGCCACGCCGAGTCCGAGGTGGACGCGGCGATCGCCGAGCCCGGCGTGGACTACTTCTGCACCGGCCCGGTCTGGCCGACCCCGACCAAGCCGGGCCGCCCGGCCCCGGGCCTCGGCCTGGTCTCGTACGCGGCGAAGCAGGCCACCGACCGGCCGTGGTTCGCGATCGGCGGGATCGACCTCGGCAACCTGGACGAGGTGCTGGCCGCCGGCGCCCGCCGGATCGTCGTGGTGCGGGCGATCACCGCCGCGGCGGACCCGGGGGCGGCGGCCGCCGAGCTGTCCCGCCGGGTGCGCGCCGCGCTCTGACCGCCCGGATCCGCGAAACCCGCCGGATCCGCCGGATCCGCCCGGATCCGTGGGGCCCCGCTCCGAACCGGTAGGACCCGAGGCCGTCGCCGTCCGTCAGTACTTGCGGACGGTGGCGGCCTCGGCCAGTGCCAGCAGCACCGTACGGGCCCGCCCGTCGGCGAGCGGCGCCGCCTCCAGCGCGGCCAGCGACTGCCGCATCAGCTCCTCGATCCGGCGCTCCACCAGCTCCGGCGCGCCGCTGCGGGCGACCAGCGCGCGCAGTTCGGCGACCTCGGGGGCGGCCAGGTCCGGCGCGCCGAGCCGCTCGTCCAGGTGTCGGGCGTCGGCGGCCGACAGGCCCCGCATCGCGTGGGCGACCAGCAGGGTGCGCTTGCCCTCGCGCAGGTCGTCCCCGGCCGGCTTGCCGGTGACGGCGGGGTCCCCGAAGACGCCGAGCAGGTCGTCGCGCAGCTGGAAGGCCTCGCCCAGCGGCAGCCCGAACGCCCCGTACGCCTCGACCAGCTCGGGGCCGGCGCCGGCCAGCAGCGCTCCCACCTGGAGCGGCCGCTCGATGGTGTACTTCGCGGACTTGTAGTGCAGCACGGTCTGCGCGCGGTCCAGCGCGCCCTCGTCGGTCGAGTCGCCGGCCACCGGCTCCAGCACGTCCAGGTACTGGCCGAGCATGACCTCGGTGCGCATCAGGTCGAACACCGGCTTGGCGGCCAGGACGGCGGCGGGCTCCAGGCCGGAGCGCAGGAAGAGCTCGTCGCACCAGATCAGCAGCAGGTCGCCGAGCAGCACCGCGGCCGAGGTGCCGTACTGCTCGCGGTCGCCGCGCCAGCCGTTGTCGCGGTGCAGCGCCTCGAAGCGGCGGTGGACCGAGGGCAGGCCGCGGCGGGTGTCGCTGCGGTCCATCAGGTCGTCGTGGACCAGGGCGCTCGCCTGGAGCAGCTCCAGGGCGGCGGCCGCGTTGGCGATCGCCTCGCCGGTGGCGCCTCCGGCCGGGCCGCCGGCGCCGCGCCAGCCCCAGTAGCAGAACGCCGGGCGCAGCCGCTTGCCGCCGTCCAGCAGGAAGTCGCGCAGCGCGTCGGCGGCGGGGGCCAGCTGGGGCGAGATCTTGTCGAGCAGCACGGACTGGCCGTCCATGAACGCGGCGAGCGCCGCGTTGACGCGGGTGCGGACGTCCTCCACGTCAATGGGATTGGCCGCACTGCTGGCCGCACTGATGGCCGAACCGGGGTTGGCCGGCCGGGTGCTGGACGAGGTCACGATGGGGCTCCGCTGGTTCTCTGGGGTGCAGCAAGCGTAGCGGGGCGGCTGGGAACGGGCGTGCGAGCGGCCCCGCCGGGGGCGCGTGGGAGGTGCCGCGGAGCCCTTCCGGGGTGAACCGGAGCGCGGTCCATCAGTTGTCTCAATAGATGGAATCCGATGTCCGGCCCCTCCGGCCGCCGGATAGCCTGCCAGCATGGCACTCGGCATCGCTTCCACGAGAACGGATCGCGCACTGACCGTGCGCGAACTCCTGGCGGCCGGCAAGCGCTCCTTCTCCTTCGAGTTCATGCCGCCGCGCACCGAGGTCGGCGAGCAGAGGCTCTGGGACGCCATCCGCCGGCTCGAGCCCCTCGACCCCAACTTCGTCTGCATGACGTACGGCGCCGGCGGCTCCTCGCGCGAGCGCACCGTCAACATGGTCGGCCGGATCGCCACCGAGACCACCCTGACCCCGGTCGCCCACCTCACCGCGGTGGACCACTCGATCGCCGAGCTGCGCAACATCATCGGCCAGTACGCCGACCAGGGCGTGCGCAACGTCCTCGCGGTCCGGGGCGACCCGCCCGGGGACCCGATGGGCGAGTGGGTGAGCCACCCCGACGGCGTCACCTACGCGTACGAGCTGGTGGAGCTGATCAAGGGCATCGGCGACTTCTGCGTCGGCGTCGCGGCCTCGCCGAACATGCACCCGCGCTCCACCGACTGGGACGAGGACATCCGTCACTTCGTCGCGAAGATCCGCTCCGGGGCCGACTACGCGATCACCCAGATGTTCTTCGAGGTGGACGACTACCTGCGGCTGCGCGACCGGGTGACGGCCGCCGGCTGCGAGGCGCCGATCATCCCGGAGATCATGCCGGTCACCAACGCCAAGCAGCTGGAGCGCTTCCCGCAGCTCAGCGGCTCGGCCTTCCCGGCCGACCTGGAGGCCCGGCTGCGGGCGGCCGTCGACGACCCGGCGGCCCTGCGGGCCATCGGCATGGAGCACGCCACGGCGATGGCCGAGCGCCTCCTCGCCGAGGGCGCGCCCGGTCTGCACTTCATCACGCTGAACCACTCGACGGCGACGCTGGAGATCTACCAGAACCTGGGGCTGCACCAGCGCTGACGCCCGGTGTTCACGAGCCCGTCACCGTACCGGGGGTGGCGGGCTCGGTCGTGTGCGGCCGGTGTCCGGGGGCCCGGGGAACGCGATGCGGTACCCCGGCCGTTGAACCGGTACAGTCGCCGCACACGCGCGGCGCACACGCGCGGGTACGCGACTGGAGGTAGCGGGCGGATGGGCATCGGATACCTGCTGCTGTACGCCGCGTTGGCGGTGGTGGCGCTCTGGCTGGTCGCGGAGGTGCTGCTGCAGAACCGGGCCCCGGTGCACTGGCGGGTCCTGGCCCTGGTCGGCTTCCTGGGCGTGGCCGTCGGGATGAGCCTCGGCTCGGTCGTGGTGATCGGCGCCGGCGCCGCGCTGTTCGCGGTCGGCCAGACCTTCGTCACCCTCTCGGTCAAGCGCGGTTACCAGGCCGGCTGGTCCCTGCGGAAGCCCGACGGCAGCCTGCCGGGGCCGCTCGCCAAGGTGCCGCTGCTCGGCGCCCTCACCGGCGGCGCCGCCGCGATGGCGGCCGCCGCGGCCACCCGGAAGCGGGTCGGCGAGGTCAGCGCCGTCGAGGAGACCCCGGAGCCCCTGCCGGTGCCCGACGAGGTGCCGGAGGTCGAGCAGACCGCCGCCTTCGAGATGCAGGAACTCGCCCAGGACGGCGTCTACGCCTCCGCGTACTACGAGCAGCAGCAGCCGCAGGTCCAGCAGCAGCCCCAGGACCCGTACGCCGGCACCTACCAGGCCGGCTACGACCAGCAGCAGTGGCAGACCCAGCAGCAGCCCGCCTTCGGCTACGACCAGCAGCCCTACGAGCAGCCGTCCTACGACCAGCAGTCCTACGGCGGCTACCCCCAGCAGCAGGACCCGTACGGCGGCTACCCGCAGCAGGACCCGTACGCGGGCTACCAGCAGCCGCAGCACCAGCAGGCCTGGGACCAGAACGCCCAGCCCCAGCAGCAGCCCCAGCAGCAGTGGCAGCCCCAGCCCGACCCGAACGTCCAGGGCATCCCGCAGCAGCCGACGTACGACCAGAACCACGGCTACCAGCAGCAGCACACCTGGCACCAGGGCTGACCCCGGGCCAGCGGCCCCTGAGCGCCCCCGTGAGCGCCTAGGCCGGGCCGATCAGCCCGGCGGTGATGCAGGCCGACATGCCGACACGGGCGAGGCCGCCGCCGGGGTGGGCGTTGCCGCCGACCAGGTAGAGGCCGGGGACGGGGGAGTCGTTGGCGGCCTTCAGCCAGGAGCCCGCGGAGCCGGCCAGGGCCGGGCGGGCGACCGCGCCGCCGAGGGCTCCGGTCTCCCGGCGGGTGTCCTCCGGGGTGCGCACGACCCGCCACAGCACCCGCTCGCGCAGGCCCAGGCCGGCCGCGTCCACATGGGCGAGCAGGCGGTCGGCGTAGCGGTCGGCGACGCCCGGCGCCGTCCAGTCGAATTCGCCCTGGGCCGGGACGGTCGCGGTCAGCACCACGCTCTCGTGGTCGTCGTCGGGCCGCAGCGCCGGGTCGTCCGGGCGCAACACCTGGACGGTGGGGCGCTCGCAGGGCGGGACGGAGAGGGTGAGGGCGTTCGCCTCGGCGGCCGGATCGGCCGCGTGCACCACCGTGCGGTGCGCGGTGCCCTCCGGGCGGGGCCCGCGCAGCGCGAGCAGCACGCTGAACCGGCCGGGCACCTCCTGCGGCTCCCAGTCCTCGGCCGGCACCCCCGGCCACTCGGAGAGGCCGTGGCGGTACAGGGCGGCGGTGTCCATCGCCGAGATCACCAGGTCCGCGTCGATCCGGCCGCCCGCCGTCTCGACCCCGCGCGCCCGGCCGCCCTCGACGACCACCCGGGTGACCGGGGTGTCGAAGCGGAACCCGACCCCGCGCAGCTCGCAGCGGCGGAACACCGCGTCCGCGAGCGCCCGCAGACCGCCCCGGACGTACCAGACGCCGAAGGACTGCTCCATGTACGGCAGCACGGTGGCCCCGGCGGGCGCCTCGGACGGGTGGAAGCCGTACCGGACGGCCGGCTCGAACAGCAGGGCGGTCAGGCCCGGGTGGCCGCCGAGCTCGCGCGCGGCCACGTGCTCCAGCGACCACGGCTGCGCGCGGCGCAGCCGGGCCAGGCCGGTGCGCGGCGGGACGGGGTACGGATCGGTGCCCAGCAGGGCCCGGTCGGCCGCGGACAGCACGCCGCGCTCGGCCGGCAGCGGCTCCTCCAGCAGCGGGCGGCGGGTGGCCTCCCAGACCGTCCGGCCGTGGTTCATCACCGCGCTCCAGCGGGCGCCGGAGCCCGCGCCGAAGGCGGCGTCCAGGGCCTGGCTGACACCGCCGCGGGACGCGTTCGGCAGGGTGACGACGGTGCCGTCGGCGAACAGGTGCCGGCTCTCCGGATCGACCGGGGCCAGCTCGACCAGCCGCTCCAGCGGCTCCTTGCCGGTCTTCAGCGCGAGGTCGCGGTAGACCGCGGGGAGGGCGAGCAGGCCGGGCCCGGTGTCGAAGGCGAAGCCCTCGCGCTCGTACCGCCCGACCATGCCCCCGTGGGTGCCGCCCGCCTCGCAGACCGTCACCCGGTGGCCGATGGTCGCCAGCCGTGAGGCCGCCGCGAGCCCGCTCATTCCTGCGCCGATGATGACGATCCGTGCCATGGCACCAGATCCTAGGACGACCCTTGCGCGACCCCCGCCGCCCGGGCGGCCCGGCGCTCGCGGCGGCGGGCCCGGAAGGCGCGGATCCTGCTGACCGCCAGCCAGACCAGCAGCAGCCCGACGGCCAGGACCACGGCGGCCGCGGTGGCGGCCAGCCAGGGGTGGAAGATCGCCAGGGTGATCAGGCCGGCCACCGAGAGGTCCTCCGCCAGGCTGACCACGATGTTGCTGGCCGGCTCGGGGGAGGTGTTGACGGCCATCCGCAGCGAGGCCTTCACCAGGTGGCTGACCAGCGCCGAGGTGCCGCCCATCGCGCCGGCCGCGACCTCGCTCAGCGAGCCGGGGTCGTTGCTCGCGATCAGCACGCCGACGGTGGCGCCGGCGACCGGCCGGATCACCGTGTGCACGGTGTCCCAGACGCTGTCCACGTACGGGATCTTGTCGGCCACCGCCTCCAGCGCGAACAGCGCGCCGGCCACGATCAGCACGTCCGTGCGCTCCAGCGCCCGCGGCACCGAGTCCGCGTCGGCGAACCTGCCCAGCAGGCCGAGCAGCAGCACCACCGCGTAGGCGTTGACACCGCTGGCCAGCCCGCTGGTGAAGATCAGCGGCAGGACCGTCATCGCGTCCCCCTCCTCGTCATCGCGTCCCCTCGTCTTCCGGTGGGGCCGGTCCGCGCCCGGCTCCGCCGTACCGTACCGGCAGCCGGGACGCGGTGGGCGCACCTCCCGGTTCCGGCGGCCGGCGGGCCGGGGCGGACTGAGTACGGATACTCAGATCCACGGTTGAGTACCTCAGCGGATGGCCGCCGACCTGCGCAGACGGGAGAGTGGAGGCACCCGGGAGGGCGGCGCGTCGGGCGCCTGGCCCACCCGGTCGGCGGATCCGTCCGTCCCCCGGAAGCGAAACGCCAGGGGGAGGCGGCGGACGGACCGCCACGGGGCTGGTCACGGTCCTCGCACCGCCGACACGGGGCGGCGGAGCGGGCCGGGGGGAGACCGGCCGTACGGGGGAGTCGCACCGCCGACTGTGGGATCGGCGGAGCGACGGCATGGCGGCGGCGCGGAACCGGGGGAGGACCGCGCCCGCCGCCTTACGCCGTTTCCGGCGCCTTTCCGGCCGGCCTTGCCCGCTTCCGGCTCACCGGGGGCCCGGATTGTCAGTGCCGCCGTTCACGATGGAGACGCACGGACCACCCGGTCCGCGCGCTGCCTCGGAACGGGGGAGACCATGACCATCAGCCGTCCTGAGCCCGTCACCGCCCGCCTCCACTCCGCCGCCCTGCCGCTCTTCCCTGGCCCGTCCGCCGGACGCCCCGCCGCGGCGGACGTCCACCCCGTGCTGCGCCGGGTCTCCGCGCCGCCGGCCGCCCTCGACCTGCTCGCCGACGCCCACCGCACCCTCGCCCGGGCCCGCGCCCTGGAGGACCCGCTGGAGCGCTACGCCACCGCCCACCTGGCCGCGCTGCGCACGGTGGCCGCCGTCCTGGCGGTGCGCGGCCGCCCGGAGAAGAGCCCGCGCCGCCGCAAGGCCATCCGCAGCGCCTGGGAGGTGCTGCCCGAGGTGGCCCCCGAGCTCGCCGAGTGGGCGCTCTACTACGGCGCGGGCGCCCGCCGCCGGGCCGCCGCCGAGGCCGGGATCAGGGGCGCCGCCTCGGCCCGCGACGCCGACGACCTGATCCGCAACTCCGCGCTGTTCCTGCGCCTGGTCGAGCGCCTGCTCGGCCTGCACGCCGCCCCGCCGCCGCCCCGGCTGCCGCCGGACGGCGGCGAGCCGCCGGGCGGGAGCGGGGTCCCCACCTGGCCGGTCTCGTGAGCGGGGTCCCCGCCGGGCCGGTCTAAGGTGGAGGCATCCTGATCGAACTGCACGTGCCAAGGAGTCCCACCTTGTACCCGACGCGTCCCCGCAGTGCCCTGCGTACCGCCGTGGTGTGGGAGGTGGTCCGGGCGGCCCTGGAGAAGCGGTCCGCCGAGCTGGACCAGCCGGTGCTCGACGTGGTCGACACCGGCGGCGGCACCGGGAACTTCGCCGTGCCGGTCGCCAAGCTCGGCCACCGGGTCACCGTGGTCGACCCGAGCCCGGACGCCCTGTTCGCCCTGGAGCGCCGGGCCGCCGAGGCCGGTGTGACGGACCTGGTGCGGGCCGTCCAGGGCGACACCCAGACCCTGCCCGAGCTGGTCGCCGCCGGCAGCGTCGACGCGGTGCTCTGCCACGGCGTGCTGGAGGTGGTGGACGACCCGGCCGAGGCGCTCGGCAGCCTCGCGGGCACCCTGCGCGAGGGCGGCGTGGTCAGCCTGCTGGCGGCCAACCGCAACGGCGCCGTGCTGGCCCGCGCGCTGGCCGGCCACTTCAACGAGGCCCGTACCGTGCTCACCGCCGCCGACGGCCGCTGGGGCGAGCAGGACCCGATGCCGCGCCGCTTCACCGGCGAGGCGCTGGGCCGGCTGGCCGAGGCCGCGGGCCTGCGGGTGGAGTCGGTGCACGGCGTACGGGTCTTCTCCGACCTCGTCCCCGGCGTGCTGGTGGACACCGAGCCGGGCGCGCTGGACGCGCTGCTGAAGCTGGAGGAGGCCGCCGCCGCGCAGCCCGCCTTCCACGCCGTGGCGACCCAGCTGCACCTGCTGGCCACCCTGGGCTGAGGCGCCCCTCCGGGCCCGCGCGCCCCTTCACCGACCCTCCCGCCGCCGTACGGCCTTTTCGCACGCCGTACGGCGGCGGTTCAGGACCCGGAAGCCGCCGGTTCTCCCGGCCGTGTCCCCGTCCCGCGCCGCCCGGTTCCGGCCGTGCCGCGGCGCCCGGCGGCGAACCTGCCCAGGTCCGGGACGATTCCATCCGATCGGGCACTTGTCCGGGGCGTGGTGCGTTGGCACCGGTGCGGCCGTCCCCGCACGAAGTGGCCCGTCCCACGCGGCGCCGACCACTCCGTAACGGGTCCACGGACCGTATGATCTGGGTAAAGCCGGAAAGCATGACAGCCGGACGCGTGGGGCATATGGACGACACGGGCCGGGTCCCCCACACGGGCGTCCGACCGAGTGCCCCAAGGCTGATTGGACTTGCCTCCCCGACCGGGGTGGGCGGACCGGTCGCACCCGCGACCGACGAGTAGGAGGACTCCGTGCCGCTCTCGGAGCACGAGCAGCGACTGCTCGACCAGATGGAGCGAGCGCTGTATGCCGAAGATCCCAAATTCGCGTCTGCGCTTGAGGGAACCGGGCTGCGCACCTACACCCGCCGGCGGGTCTACCTGGCCGTCGCCGGCTTCGTGGTGGGCATCGGCCTGCTGATGGGCGGCATGGTCGTGCCGGACCAGATCTGGGTCAGCGTCGTGGGCTTCCTGGTGATGCTCGGGTGTGCGGTGTTCGCCGTGACCGGCTGGCGCCGTGGGCCCGCCGGCCAGGGGGCCGGGGCCCGTCCGGCCGCCGCCCCGCGCCGCAAGGCCGGGATGATGGACCGGGTGGAGCAGCGCTGGCAGCGCCGCCGGGACGAGCAGACCGGGGGCTTCTGAGCCGCCCGGCCGATACGTGTGAAGCCGGGGCGGGCAGTCGATCGACTGCCCGCCCCGGCTTCGTGTCCGGACCCTCGTACCGGGACCGGGACGCCGGTGTCAGGACTCCGGAGTGGACCGCTTGCGCCGGGCGCGCAGCCGTCGCGCCGGCGCGGAGAGCGTCTCGACCATCCGCTCGACCGCGGTGCCGACCGCCGTCCGGGCCGCCCGCACCGCGTCGGAGATCCGCCACCACAGCTGCGCCGAGGACGGCGGCAGCAGCAGCGCCCTGGTCCGCCCGGCCCGGCCGGCCGTCGCCAGCATCCCCCGCCGTACCGTGCGGACGTCGGCGGCCAGCGGCTCCGTGGCGGCCTGCCCGGGCGGGGCGTAGAGCGCCCGCTCGGTGGCCAGTGCCAGCCGGCCGGTGGCCGCCGCCGAGTCCGCGTCCAGCTTCGCGTGCTCGGTGATCCGGCGGGCCGCCGAGCGCGGGGTGCGTGACTCGTCCGGGGGAATTCCGAGGTCCCAGGCGGAGTCGATCAGCTCGTCCCAGGCGGCCAGCACCTGGGCGTCGGTCAGCTCCGCCGGTCCGCCGCCGGGCCCGCGCCGCCCGCCGCCGCCCAGCCGGCGGCGGCGCAGGGCGGTGCGCCAGACCATCGGGACGAGCAGCAGGGCGATCAGCGCGAGCACCGCGGCCAGGGTGCCGAGCACCTGGCCGG
This sequence comes from Kitasatospora sp. NPDC096204, assembly GCF_044763205.1. Taxonomy (NCBI): domain Bacteria; kingdom Bacillati; phylum Actinomycetota; class Actinomycetes; order Kitasatosporales; family Streptomycetaceae; genus Kitasatospora; species Kitasatospora sp. NPDC096204. Next base: position 130,571 of record NZ_JBIWFT010000009.1, on the reverse strand, counting down.
AGAGCAGCCAGGACTCCCCGGCGGCCGTGGAGACGGCCTTGTCCTTGGTGCCGCACTCGCCCAGCTGGCGCTGCTTGGGGGTGCAGTCCGAGCTGGAGGTCGGCGCCGGGGCGGCCGACGCGGTCTGCGGGGCGGCGGTCGCCTGCTGGGTCGGCGCGGTGGTCGGGGTGCTGGACGTGTCGGTGTAGCGGGCCGGGACGCCGCGGCTCGGGGTCGGCTCGAAGCGCAGCCAGCCGTAGCCCGCGAAGTACAGCTCCGGCCAGGCGTGGTACATCCGGCCGGTCACCGAGTATCTGTCGCCGCCCTTGCTGTCCCCGGGGGTGAAGCCCACGGCCACCCGGGCCGGGATCTTGAGGACCCGGGCCATCGCCGCCATGGTGGAGGCGAAGTGCACGCAGAAGCCCCGGCGGTCCTGCAGGAAGACGGCGATGGCGTTGTTGCCGGTGCCGCCGTTGACCGAGGTGTCGTACCTGAAGTCCGGCCCGGTGAACCAGTTGACCAGCGCCGTCGCCCGGTCGTAGTCGTTCTGCGCGCCGGCCGTGACGGCCCTGGCCTTCTCGGCGACCACCGGCGGCAGGTCGGCCGGGAGGGCGGTGTAGTGCTCCCTGATGTCGGACGGCGCGGAGGCCGCGAGGCGCAGCTCGGTGGCGGTGGGCCGCAGGTCCAGGGCGCTGACGTGGTACTGCAGGCCGCGGATCGCCTTGTCGTTGGTCGGCAGGACGGTGCGGGTCAGCGGGTCGAGCTTCCAGTCGCCGCGGTTGGGGACCTGGACGGTGGCGGCCGGGTAGGGCATCGGCAGCCAGCTGCCCGCCAGCCGCTCGTCGACCTTGAAGTCGCCCTCGATCCGCGGGACCTGGGCGTTGCGCAGGCCCTCGGGCGTGGGCAGGGTCGCCGGGAGGTCGGTGACCGCGGTGCTGCCGAGCTTCCAGTTGGTGCCGTCGAACTGGTCGAGCGAGCCGGTCCGCAGGTAGATCTGGTCGGCCAGCGGGCTGTCCAGGGTGTAGGTGAGCAGTTCCCCGTCGGTCGGCTTGGTGATCGCGGCCTCCAGGCTGACCAGCGGATCGAGGCTGGTCGACAGGCTTCCGCCGGCGCGCTTGCCGTTCGATCCGCCGGAGCCGGAGTCCAGCAGTCCGGAGCTCCAGTTCGGCAGGACGACGGGCAGCAGCAGCGCCACCGCCAGGGCCAGCACGCCGACCTGGCGGCCGCCCGGGTTGACCTTGCCGGACTCCGTGGCGCCGCGCGCGCCGCCGTAGAAGACCCGGCCCCAGCGGGAGACCCGGTCCTGGCCCTCGGCGAACAGCAGCAGCAGGTAGCCGGCCGCGGCGGCGGCGAACCAGACCCAGCTGCTGTGCTCCCCGGCCAGGCCGTTGCCGACCGAGTACAGCGCCAGCAGCGGCAGTCCGGCCAGCGCCGAGCGCCGGTAGGTCACCGCGACGGTGTCCACCGCGACGGCGATCAGACCGATCGCCGAGACCAGGATCAGCCGCAGTCCGGCGCTGGGCGGAGCCGGGATGGCGTACTGCTGTATGTCGTCCAGGCCGGCGCTGAAGACCTGGCCCAGTGCCCGCATCGTGGCCGGCCCCGGCAGCACCCCGCCGGCGCCGGCGAAGCCGAGCAGCATCAGCAGGAACAGCACCAGCAGCTGCCCGAGCGGCACGGTCCAGCGGTACAGCGGGGCGCGGCGCAGGCCCGCGCCGACCGCGGCGATCACGGCGACCACCAGGAAGGCGTGGGTGAGCCAGCTGCGGGTGGTGAGCAGCGGCATCATGCACAGCGCGGCGAGGGCGGTGGCCAGCGCCGAGTACGCGGTCAGTTTGGCCCGGGTGGTCACGCGCCGGCCTCTTCTCGGTAGGGGGCGGTCGTCCTGCTGCCGTCGGCGGCCCGCCACAGGTCCGGTACGGAGTCCCCGGCGCGCACCGGGAGGACCGTCCAGCCGGACTCCCGCAGCTGCCGGACCCTGGCCTCGAAGTCGTCGCCGCCGGTGTGCGGGGCGAGCATCCGCAGGCCGGCCCAGGTGCCGGTGTCCAGCAGGAAGGCGATCGCGCCGCCGGCCCGGCTGCGCAGCCGGCCCAGCCGGGTGGCCTGGGCCTCGTCCAGCTCGCCGAGGACGGCGACCAGCAGGCCCTCGCCGCCGGCCCGCAGCGGGTCCTCGGCGCGGGAGAGGGTGCCGCCGTCGGACAGGTCGGCGACCGCGAGGGCGTCCAGGACCAGCCCGGAGGTGTCGGCGGTGCTGTGGCTGCCGCCCGCGCCCGGCCCGGGCACGGACTGCCCGGTGTCGGTGAGCAGCCGGGTCTGGTAGCCGCGCTCCAACAGGTGCACGGCGACGGAGGCGGCGCAGCTGATCGCCCACTCGAAGGAGGAGGCGGGGCCGCTGCCCCGGTGGGCGATCTCCCGGGTGTCCAGCACCACGGTGGCCCGGGCCTGCTGGGGCTGCTCCTCGCGGCGCACCATCAGCTCGCCGTACCGGGCGGTGGAGCGCCAGTGCACCCGGCGCAGGTCGTCGCCGGGCCGGTACTCGCGCAGGATCACGTCGTCGTCGCCGGCCAGCGCCAGGGTGCGGCTGTGGCTCTCGCCCTGGCCGATCCACTCGCCGCTGAGCCGTACCGACGGCAGGGCCTGCACCTGGGGGACGACGGTGAGGACGTCGGAGGCGGTGAAGGCGCGGGTCACCTCGCACATCCCGAACGGGTCGGACAGCCGCAGCTGCAGCGGCCCGAGCGGGTAGCGGCCGCGCAGGTCGGAGCGGACCCGGTAGGAGACCTCGCGGTGGCCGCGCGGCTCGACCCGGTCCAGCACGAAGCGCGGGCGCGGCCCGAGCACGTACGGGACCTTGTCCTCCAGCAGCAGCACGCCGGTGGGCACCCGGGAGACGTTGTCGACCCGCAGGTGGACCCGGGCCTCCTGGCCGGCGACCGCCCGGCGCGGGCTGAGCCGGCGTCCGCTGGCCACCCGGTAGCGGGTGTTGGCGACCACCACCACGGCGGCCAGCGGCAGCGCGGCGAGCAGGACGCCGACGCGCAGCAGGGCGTCCTGGTCGAGCAGGTACGCGCAGACCACCGCGGTGACCCCGGCGGCGAGGAAGGACCGCCCCCGGGTGGTGAGACCGCGGAACCCGGCCCGCAGTCCCGAAGCCGAGTCGGACTGGGCCACCTCAGCCCCTCCGGACGGCCGGGCCGCCCTGCGGGCGCGGCAGCGGCAGCCGGGAGACCAGGTCGACCACGATCTGCTCGGAGGTGCGGCGGCTGAGCTGGGTCTCGGCGGTCGGCATCAGACGGTGCGCCAGGACCGGGACGGCGAGGCGCTGGATGTCGTCCGGGGTGACGTAGTCGCGCCCGTCCAGCGCGGCGGCGGCGCGCGCGGCCCGGACCAGGTGCAGGGTGGCGCGGGGCGAGGCGCCCAGGCGCAGCTCGGGGCTGGTGCGGGTGGCGCCGACCAGGTCGACGGCGTAGCGGCGGACCGGGTCGGCGATGTGCACCCCGCGGACCAGGTCGATCAGCTTGAGGATGTCGGAGGCGTGCGCGACCGGCTGGAGGTCCTCCAGCGGGCTGGCGCCGGCGTGCACGTCCAGCATCGCGAGCTCGGCCTCGGGGCTGGGGTAGCCGATCGAGATCCGGGCCATGAAGCGGTCGCGCTGGGCCTCCGGCAGCGGGTAGGTGCCCTCCATCTCGACCGGGTTCTGGGTGGCCACGACCATGAACGGCGAGGGCAGTTCGTAGCTGGTGCCGTCGATGGTGACCTGGCGCTCCTCCATGGACTCCAGCAGCGCGGACTGGGTCTTGGGCGAGGCGCGGTTGATCTCGTCGCCGACCACGACCTGGGCGAAGATCGCGCCCGGGCGGAACTCGAAGTCGTGCCGCTGCTGGTCGTAGATGTTGGTGCCGGTGACGTCCGACGGCAGCAGGTCGGGCGTGAACTGGATGCGGCGCACGGTGCAGTCGAGCGAGCGGGCGAGCGCCTTGGCCAGCATGGTCTTGCCGACGCCGGGCACGTCCTCCAGCAGCAGGTGGCCCTCGGCGAGCAGGACGGTCAGGGCGATCCGGACGGCCTCCGGCTTGCCCTCGATCACGCTCTCGACGTTGGCGCGGACGCGGTCGACGACCGCGGCGAGCTCGGGGAGCCCGACCTGCCGGTACCCGTTCGCCCTCTGCTTCTCGTCCCCCGCAGGACTGCCGAGACCAGCCTGATCGTTGTAGCTCGTCACCCGTTTACGCTCCCTGGCACCCTGTGCCCGCCCCGTCCCGAGGCCGGACCCCACCCCATGCTTGACGCGGCCGTCCCGGGGGCGGTTCCGAACGAGGGATCCGGCGCCGGGAAGGCGGCCTGCGGCCTGGCCGCCCCAGGTGGTTCGGGGTCCGACCGGCAGGCGCATTCTCCCCCGCGGGATGGACGGAAGTCACCATTCGGAGACGCCCGAATGCCCGAGCGCCCGGACATCGTCGGCCGGGCCGGGTCGGGCGGAGCGGGTCAGTCGATCTCGCGGAGCAGGCCGGTGTGGACGTCGAAGACGAAGCCGCGGACGTCGTCGGTGTGGAGCAGGAAGGGAGAGGTGCGGACGCGCTGCATGGACTGGCGGACGTCGCCGTCCAGGTCGACGAAGGCCTCCACCGCCCACTGCGGGCGCTGGCCGACCTCCAGTTCCAGCTCGCGGCGGAAGTCCTCGGTGAGCCCGAGCAGGCCGCAGCCGGTGTGGTGGATCAGCGCGATCGAACGGGTGCCGAGGGCGCGCTGGCTGATGGTCAGGGACCGGATGGTGTCGTCGGTGACGACGCCGCCGGCGTTGCGGATGACGTGCGCGTCGCCCAGTTCGAGGCCGAGCGCCGCGAACAGGTCGAGGCGGGCGTCCATGCAGGCGACCACGGCGATCTTCTGCACGGGACGGGCGTCCATGCCGCCGTCCTGGAAGGTCACCGCGTAGCCGCGGTTGGCCGTGACGAAGCGGTCGATGACGGTGGGTACGGTGGGTCTGGCAGGGGCGGCAGCGGCGTTCGGCGAGGGCCGGTCAGGTGTCACTGTCATGGTGGCGACGTTAGTGCGGATCGGGCCCGCGCGGTGGGGAGAGTGGCGACAGAACCTGGCGCTGTGATCGAGCGCATAGCCACAACCGGAGGGTTTGTCCGGGCTGGTCCCACAGTGCCCGCACGCGGTGGCGGACAGGGGGCGCGCGCCCGCCGCCGAAGGCCCCCAGTCCGCACCGTCGCCGGGCCGCCCCGACGGCTGCGACCTGCGGTGATCCGTACCGCCGCCCGGGTGGTGCGCCGGAGCGGGCCATTGACTGGCAGGACCCGCGCGATAGAGTTTGCGGCGCAGTGGAGCACACCCGCCGGGGCCCGTCAACGGGGTCCTCCCGGCCGGTGCGGCCCGGTCGACGCGGCCCGTGGCCTCCTCCCGCTCCGTGCCCACCTGGCGCACCTTCCCCGGCGCCGGGCGGTCACGATCTTCCCCTCGAGCGGGCGGGGACCACGGGCCGCTTCGTCGTGCCGGGGCGCGGTGGGCGAGAATGGTCGCAGCTCCCGGACGTCGGGCTGCTCCGCACCGAGGAAGGGCGCCACCGCGCATGACCACCAACGAACCGGGCCCCAAGCACGTTCCGGTGATGCTCCAGCGGTGCATGGACGCGCTGGCCCCGGCGATCTCCCGGCCCGGCGCCGTCGTGGTGGACGCCACCCTCGGCCTCGGCGGGCACAGCGAGGCGCTGCTCACCCAGTTCCCCGACGTCCGGCTGGTCGCGGTGGACCGCGACCCGGTGGCGCTGAAGCTGTCCGGCGAGCGGCTGGCCCCGTTCGGCGACCGGGCCACCCTGGTGCACGCCGTCTACGACGAGATCCCCGAGGTGCTGGAGCGCCTGGGCATCGACCGGGTCGACGGCGTCCTGTTCGACCTCGGCGTCTCCTCGATGCAGCTGGACGAGGCGGAGCGCGGCTTCGCGTACGCGCAGGACGCGCCGCTGGACATGCGGATGGACCAGACCCGGGGGATCAGCGCCGCGGAGGTGCTGAACACCTACAGCCACGGCGACCTGGCCCGGATCCTCAAGGTGTACGGCGAGGAGCGGTTCGCCGGGAAGATCGCCGCGGTGATCCTGCGGGAGCGGGAGAAGGAACCGTTCACCAACAGCGCGCGTCTGGTCGAGTTGGTGCGCAACGCCATCCCGGCGGCGACCCGCCGGACCGGCGGGAACCCGGCCAAGCGGACGTTCCAGGCGCTGCGGATCGAGGTCAACGGCGAGCTGGAGGTCCTGGACCGGGCCATCCCCGGCGCGCTGGACGCCCTCGCGGTCGGCGGCCGGATCGTCGTGATGTCCTACCAGTCGCTGGAGGACCGGCTGGTCAAGCAGTACTTCGCCGCCGGTGCCACCAGCACCGCCCCGCCGGGGCTGCCGTTCATCCCGGAGGAGCACCAGCCCTGGCTCAAGTTGATCACTCGCGGTGCCGAGCTGGCCACCGAGGAGGAGATCGAGGAGAACCGGCGCGCCGCGCCCGTACGGCTGCGGGTGGCGGAGAGGATCAGGGACCGAAGCAAGCGGGGCTGACGAACCGGCCCCGGCGGGGCCCGAAGGGCGGAGGAAAGCGGTGGGGCCGGTGGCCGGTGAGGTCCGGGCGGGGCGGGGTGGACTCCCCGGGCAGGGCAGGGCGCGGATCACGGTCCGGCCGGGCAGGCGTCCGGTACGGCGGCGTACGCCGTTCGCGGTGCTCATCGTGGTGTTGCTGGCGGCCGGGCTGCTCGGCCTGCTCGCGCTGAACACCGCGCTCAACGAGGGCTCCTTCGAGCTGTCCCGGCTGCAGAAGCAGACCACCGCGGCGACCGACGAGCAGCAGAGTCTCCAGCACGAGATCGACAAGAGCTCGGCCCCGGACGCGCTGGCCAGGCGCGCCGCCGAGCTGGGCCTGGTCCCGGCCGGCGGGATGGCCTTCCTGGACGTCCCGAACGGAGGCAAGGTGGCCGGCACCCCCGGCGCGGCGCAGGACAGCCCGCCGGTCAAGCGCTCCACGGCCGAGCCCTGGCCGACCAGGGCCCAGTCCGGCGCGGCCCAGCCCGCCGCCGGGCCTTCGCCGACCGCGCCTCAGCCGGGCGGGGCCCCTTCACCGGCAGCTCCCTCGCCGGCCGCCCCGCCGCCCGCGCCGACCCCGGCGGCCTCCGCCGGTGACTCGGTGATCCAGCTCAACCCGGTCTCGCCCACCGCGGCCGCGAAGCCGAGCGGGGGTGCCGGCCGATGACTCCTCCACGTCAGCCCTCCGGATCCGGTTCCGGCAGCGGCAACGGCCGCCGTCCGGTCCCCCGGGGCAGCGCGCAGCCCGCCTCCGGCCGCAGCCAGCCCGCGAAGGCCCAGCCCGCCAGGGGCCAGTCGGCCAAGGCCCAGCCCGCCAGGTCGGCGTCCGTCGGCCGTACCCCGCGGGCGCCCCAGCAGCGCCGCCCCGAGGGCCGCCCGCCGGCCCGCAGCCAGGCGGCGGTGCGCCCGAAGGCCCGCCCGCCGCTGCGCCCCAAGGCGCTCAAGCTGGCCGAGCCGAAGCGCCGGCTGCGGGTGATCACCGTGGTGCTGTCGCTGGTGTTCTCCGTCTTCGCGGGCCGCCTGGTGCAGCTCCAGCTGGTGGACGCCGACGCGCTGGCCGCCGACGCCAACACCAACCGCTACCTGAACATCCCGATCACCGCCGAGCGCGGCTCGATAACGTCCTCCGACGGCGTCGCCCTGGCGGCCACCGTGGACGCGTACGACATCACTGCCGACCCGGCGATGTTCACCCCCGAGGCGACCGGCATCCCGGACGCGCCGGAGCAGGCGGCCGCGCTGCTGTCGCCGATCCTCGGCGTGCCCAAGGAGAAGATCGCCGCCGACCTGCACACCCCCAAGAGCCGCTACAAGCGGCTCGCGGCCCAGCAGACCCCGGCCGCCAAGAAGCAGATCAGCGACCTCAAGTCGGGCCTGGAGAAGCAGGCCGGATCGCGGGCCTGCCAGGCCCAGAAGAAGCTGCTCGGCAAGCCCGCCGACCAGGGCGGGCGCACCCGGGTGGACAACGAGTGCGCCAACCCGCTGGCCGGGGTGTTCAACCGGGAGACCCAGAAGCGGATCTACCCGGCGGACGGGCTGGCCGCCAACCTGGTCGGCTTCGTCAACGCCGAGGGCGAGGGCGCCGGCGGCCTGGAACTCCAGTACCAGAAGCTGCTGGCCGGCAAGGACGGCCACAGCAGCTACGCCCAGTCGGGCGGGCGGCTGGTGCCCACCGCCGGGGGCTCGATGGAGCCGGCCGTGTCGGGCAGCGACGTGAAGCTGACCGTCAACCGGGACATCCAGTGGGCCGCCCAGCGGGCGATCACCGACCAGGTGGCCAACTCCGGTGCGGAGAAGGGCTACGTGGTCGTCCAGGACGTGAAGACCGGCCAGGTCCTCGCGATGGCCTCCGCCCCCGGCTTCAACCCGAACGACCTGAGCCTGTCCAAGCAGGCCCAGCTGGGCAACCCCGCCCTGGGCGACGCGTACGAGCCGGGCAGCACCGCCAAGCTGATGAGCATGGCCGCGGTGCTGGACTCCGGCAAGGCCACCTGGGACACCAAGGTCACCGTGCCCAACCGGCTGGTCCGCGCCGGGCAGCAGTTCAAGGACGACGTCGACCACGACACCTGGTACCTGACCCTGGCCGGGGTGCTGGCCAAGTCCTCCAACATCGGCACCATCGAGGCGGTCGAGACCCTCGGCGACGGCGACCAGCTGAAGGCCAACCAGACGCTGGACGGTTACATGCGCAAGTTCGGCGTGGCCGCGCCGACCGGCCTGGGCTTCCCCGGGGAGACCCCCGGGATGCTCAAGAAGCCGGAGGACCTGGTCGCCTCGGAGAAGTACAACATCTCCTTCGGCCAGGGCCCGATGCAGATGAACGCGCTGCAGGCCACCTCGGTCTACTCGACCATCGCCAACGGGGGGGTGCGGGTCGCGCCCAGCATCGTCCAGGGCGTCACCGACCCGAACGGCACGTACAAGCCGAGCGCGCCGGGGGAGCAGACCAGGGTGGTCAGCCCGGAGACGGCCAAGACCCTCACCTCGATGCTGGAGTCGGTCGTCGACGACGAGCAGGGCACCGGCGGCAAGGCCGCCATCCCCGGCTACCGGGTCGCGGGCAAGACCGGAACCGCCAACCGGGGCGCCGCCAACGGCGTCGGCTACGACGGCTACACCGCCTCCTTCATCGGCTTCGCCCCCGCCGACGCACCCCGGTACACCGTCTCCTGCACCCTCCAGGGCCCGGTCAACGGCCACTTCGGCGGCCAGCTCTGCGGCCCGGTGTTCAAGCAGGTGATGGAGTTCACCCTGAAGACCATGCAGGTCCCGCCGAGCGGCAGTCAGGCGCCCAACCTCACCGTCGACTGGAAGCCGTGAGCGAGCGATGAGCAACGAACGGACCGGGCCGGAGCGCGGCGCGGCGGAGGGCCGGTTTGGCCCTGGACACCCTTCGGCGGATAGCCTTCCCGCCGTGCCGAAACCCGATCAAACCACCGTGAGTCCGCCCCGCCCGACCGGGACCACCGCTCTTCCGCTCGCCGAGCTGGCCGCCGAACTGGGCCTCGCGCCCGTCGAGGGCGGCGCCGTCGGCGGCGTCACCCACGACTCCCGCGCGGTCCGGCCGGGCGACGTGTACGTGGCCTTCCCGGGCGCCAACCACCACGGCGCGGCCTTCGCCGCCAAGGCCGCCCAGGCCGGTGCCGTGGCGGTGCTCACCGACCCGGCCGGCGCCGAGATCGCGGCCGGCACCGGCCTGCCGCTGCTGGTCGTCGACCGGCCGCGGGCCGTCATGGGCGAGCTGGCCGCGATCGTCTACGGCCGTCCCTCCCGGCGGCTGCTGATGATCGGGCTGACCGGCACCAACGGCAAGACCACCACCTCCTACCTGGTCGAGGGCGGCCTGCGCGGCGCCGGGCGCAGCCCGGGCGTCATCGGCACCGTCGAGATGCGGGTCGGCGAGGAGCGGATCAAGAGCGAGCGCACCACCCCCGAGGCCACCGACCTGCACGCGATCCTCGGTGTGATGGCCGAGCGCGGCGCCGACGCGGTGACCATGGAGGTCTCCAGCCACGCCCTGGTCTTCGGCCGCACCGACGGGGTGGCGTACGACGTCGCGCTGTTCAACAACCTGACCCCCGAGCACCTCGACTTCCACCCGGACATGGAGGACTACTTCCAGGCGAAGGCCCGGCTGTTCCAGCCCGGCAAGTCCCGCCACGGCGTGGTCAACCTGGACGACGAGTACGGCCGCCGGCTCGCCGCCGAGGCCAAGATCCCGGTGACCACCTTCTCGGCCACCGGCACCGCCGAGGCCGACTGGCGGGCCGTGGACGTCCGGCTGGGGCCGGTCGGCTCCACCTTCCGGGTGCTGGGCCCGGACGGCGCCGAGGCCGAGGCCTCCGTCCCGCTGCCCGGCCCGTTCAACGTCGCCAACGCGCTCGCCGCGATCACCACGCTGGTCGCCGCCGGACTGCCGCTGGACCGGGCCGTGGCCGGCGTCGCCGCCGTCCCCGGCGTCCCGGGCCGGCTGGAGCGGGTGGACGCCGGACAGCCGTTCGTCGCCGTCGTCGACTACGCGCACAAGCCGGACGCCCTCAAGGCCGTCCTCGCCTCGCTGCGCGAGGTCACCGAGGGCCGGCTGCACGTCGTGGTCGGCTGCGGCGGCGACCGCGACCCGCACAAGCGCGGCCCGATGGGCGCCATCGCCGCCCGTCTCGCCGACACCGCCCTGCTGACCAGCGACAACCCGCGCAGCGAGGACCCGCTGGCGATCCTCGCCAGCATGCTGACCGGCGCCGCCACGGTGCCCGAGGCCGAGCGCGGCGCCGTCCTGGTCGTCCCCGACCGGGCCGAGGCGATCGGCCTCGCCGTCGCCCGTGCCCAGGCGGGGGACACCGTGCTGGTGGCCGGCAAGGGCCACGAGCTCGGCCAGTACGTACGAGACGAGATCCGCCCCTTCGACGACCGGGAGGTGCTGCGCGAATCCATCGCGCGGACCACGGCCGCACGGGGCGACCGAGGAGTAGAGCAGCAGTGATCGCACTGACCCTCGCCGAGGTGGCCGCCGCCGTCGGAGGCACGCTGGACGGCGCCGACCCGGACGCCCTGGTCACCGGCCCGGTCGAGGTCGACTCGCGGAAGGTGGGCCCGGGCGGCCTGTTCGTGGCCTTCGTCGGCGAGCACGTGGACGGCCACGACTACGCGGCCAAGGCGGTCGAGGACGGCGCCGTCGCGGTGCTGGCCTCCCGCCCGGTCGGCGTGCCCGCCGTCCTGGTGGACAGTGTGGTGGAGGCGCTCGGCAGGCTGGCCCGCACGGTGGTCGCCCGCGCCGAGGGCACCGCCGTGGTCGCGCTGACCGGCTCGGCCGGCAAGACCAGCACCAAGGACCTGATCGCCCAGCTGCTCCAGCGCCGCGGCGAGACCGTCTTCCCGCCCGGTTCGCTCAACAACGAGATCGGCCACCCGATGACCGCGCTGCGGGTCGAGGCCGGCACCCGGCACCTGGTCATGGAGATGGGCGCCCGGCACAAGGGCGACATCGAGTACCTCACCTCGATCACCCCGCCGCGGATCGGCCTGGTCCTCAACGTCGGCACCGCCCACGTCGGCGAGTTCGGCTCCCAGGAGGCGATCGCCGAGGCCAAGGGCGAACTGGTCGAGTCGCTGCCCGCCGACGGCGTCGCGATCCTCAACGCGGACGACCGGCTGGTGCGCGCGATGGCCTCCCGTACCAGGGCGAAGGTGGTCCTGTTCGGGGAATCCCCGGACGCCCACGTACGGGCCACCGACGTTCGCCTGGACGCCACCGGGCGGCCATCGTTCACGCTCACCACCCCGGCCGGTTCCGCGCCCGTGCAGCTGCGCCTGTACGGTGAGCACCACGTCTCGAACGCCCTCGCCGCCGCCGCGGTGGCGGTGGAGCTCGGGATGTCCGTCGACGACACCGCGGCAGCCCTGGGCGAAGCGGGTGCGCTGTCCCGCTGGCGCATGGAGGTCGTCGACCGGGCCGACGGTGTCACCGTCGTGAACGACGCCTACAACGCGAACCCCGACTCGATGCGGGCCGCGCTGCGGGCGCTCGTCTCGATGGGGGGCCGGGGCCCGGAGCGCCGCCGCACCTGGGCGGTGCTCGGCGAGATGCGGGAGCTCGGCGAGGAGAGCCTGGCCGAGCACGACGCCATCGGGCGGCTCGCCGTCCGGCTGGACGTCACCAAGCTGGTGGCGGTCGGCGGACGCGAGGCGGCCTGCATGGAACTCGGCGCGAGGAACGAAGGTTCGTGGGGTGAGGAGTCGGTGCTGGTGTCCGACGCGGACGCGGCGGTCGAGCTGCTGCGCAGTCAGCTTCGGCCGGGGGATGTGGTCCTGGTGAAGGCTTCCCGTTCGGTGGGGCTGGAGAAGGTGGCCGAGGCCCTCCTGGCGGACGGTGTGGCCGAATAATGAAGCAGATCCTTTTCTCCGGGATGATCGGTCTCATCCTGTCGCTGCTCGGCACCCCGGCGCTGATCAAGGTGCTCGCGAAGCACGGCTACGGCCAGTACATCCGTGACGACGGCCCCAAGGCGCACCACAGCAAGAAGGGCACGCCCACCATGGGCGGCATCGCCTTCATCCTGGCGACCCTGATCGCGTACTTCGCCACGAAGGCGATAACGGGCGAGAGCCCGACCGCCTCCGGGCTGCTGGTGCTCTTCCTGACCGCGGGCCTCGGCCTGGTCGGCTTCCTGGACGACTACATCAAGGTGGTCAAGCGCCGCTCGCTGGGCCTGCGGGCCAAGGCGAAGCTGGCCGGCCAGTCGATCGTCGGCCTCGGGTTCGCCGTCCTGGCGATGCAGTTCCCGGACGACCGCGGGCTCAACCCGGCGTCCCAGAGCCTGTCCTTCGTCCGGGACTTCAAGTGGGCGATCGGCCCCGTCCTGTTCGTCATCTTCGCGTACTTCATGATCGCCGCGATGTCGAACGGCGTGAACCTGACGGACGGTCTGGACGGCCTCGCCACCGGTGCCTCGGTGATGGTCTTCGGCGCCTACACCTTCATCGGCATCTGGGAGCACACCCAGAGCTGCGCCTACGCCATCACCGCGACCGCCAACTGCTACGACATCCGCGACCCGCTGGATCTCGCCGTCGTGGCCTCCGCCCTGATGGGATCCTGCTTCGGCTTCCTGTGGTGGAACACCTCGCCCGCCAAGATCTTCATGGGCGACACCGGCTCGCTCGCCCTCGGCGGCGCCCTGGCCGGTCTGGCGATCTGCTCCCGCACCGAGCTGCTGCTCGCCCTGCTCGGCGGCCTCTACGTGATCATCACCCTCTCGGTGATCATCCAGGTCGGCTCCTTCCGGATGACCGGCAAGCGCGTCTTCAAGATGGCGCCACTGCAGCACCACTTCGAACTCAAGGGCTGGACCGAGGTCCTGATCGTCGTCCGGTTCTGGATCATCCAGGGCCTGTGCGTCGCGGTCGGCCTCGGCCTGTTCTACGCGGGATGGGTGACCGGATGACCAACCCCGACTTCCAGGGCCTGCCGGTCGTCGTCGCCGGGCTCGGCGTCTCGGGCATCAGCGCCGCGCGCGTCCTGCGCGGCCTCGGCTCCCGGGTCACCGTGGTGGACGGCGGCAGCGGGCCCGGCCTGGCCGCCCGGGCCGCCGAGCTGGAGGCGCTGGGCGTCACCGTGCGGCTCGGCGACGGCGCGAGCCTGCCCGAGGGCACCGAGCTGATCGTCACCTCGCCCGGCTGGGCGCCGGACAGCCCGCTGTTCGCCGCCGCCGAGGCGGCCGGGGTGCCGGTCTGGGGCGACGTCGAGCTGGCCTGGCGGCTGCGCAAGCCGCTGCCCGGCACCGGCGAGCCCGCCCCCTGGCTGGCCGTCACCGGCACCAACGGCAAGACCACCACCGTCCAGATGCTCGCCTCGATCCTCACCGCCGCCGGCAAGCGCACCGCCGCGGTCGGCAACGTCGGGGTCTCGGTGCTGGACGCGGTGCTCGCCGAGGAGCCGTACGACGTGCTCGCCGTCGAGCTCTCCAGCTACCAGCTGCACTGGGCGCCCTCGCTGCGCCCGTACTCGGCTGCGGTGCTCAACCTGGCGCCCGACCACCTCGACTGGCACGGCTCGATGGAGGCGTACGCCGCCGACAAGGGCCGGATCTACGAGGGCAACGTGGTCGCCTGCGTGTACAACCTGGCCGACCCGGCCACCGAGGCGCTGGTCCGCGAGGCCGACGTCGAGGAGGGCTGCCGGGCGATCGGCTTCGGCCTCGGCGCGCCCGGCCCGTCGAACTTCGGCGTGGTGGACGGGCTGCTGGTGGACCGCGCCTTCGTCGAGGACCGGGCCAAGAACGCGGCCGAGCTGGGCGCCGTCGAGGACGTGAACCCGCCGGCCCCGCACAACATCGCCAACGCGCTCGCCGCCGCGGCGCTGGCCCGGGCGTACGGCGTCGAGCCGAAGGCCGTCCGGGAGGGCCTGCGGGCCTTCCGCCCGGACGCCCACCGGATCGCCGAGGTCGGCACGGTCCGCGAGGTCACGTACATCGACGACTCCAAGGCCACCAACACCCACGCGGCGGCCGCCTCGCTGGCCGCCTACCGGCCGATCGTCTGGATCGCCGGGGGCCTGGCCAAGGGCGCGACCTTCGACGACCTGGTGCAGGGCTCGGCCGAGCGGCTGCGCGCGGTGGTGCTGATCGGCCAGGACCGGGCGGTGATCCGCGAGGCACTGGAGCGACACGCTCCGGATGTGCCGGTGATCGAGGCGGCCGAGGGCCAGACTGGCGCGGTGGCGATGGCCGAGGTCGTTCGAACGGCCTCGTCGCTCGCCCGATCGGGTGACACGGTGCTGCTGGCACCGGCCTGTGCCTCGATGGACATGTTCACCAACTACGGCGAGCGCGGCGACCTCTTCGCGGCGGCCGTCCGGGAGCTGGCGGGCGAGTAGGCGGGCCGGCGCGGAGCGTCGGACGGAAGAGAGTGAGCGGGGAGCGGTGGCGGGGCAGGGCAGAGCGGATTCCGGCGTCGTGAAGCGGGATGCCGCCGAGTCGATGAGAGTGATCTCCGCCACCACGACCAAGTACAAGTCGGCCGGTCCGCTGGCCCGTGTCCAGGCCCTCCGGGCCCGGGTGCGGTACTGGCTGGACCGGCCGCTCACCCCGTACCTGCTGATCGTCGGCAGCACCCTGCTGCTGGTCGTGCTCGGTCTGATGATGGTCTTCTCGGCCTCGCAGATCCTCGCCCTGAACCAGCACCACACGGCGCAGTACTACTTCCTCAAGCAGCTGATCGCGGCCATCCTCGGCCTGGTCCTGCTGATCGGCTTCGCCTCCGTCCCGTTGGCGGTGCTGCGGGTGATCGTCTACCCGGTCATGATCGGGGTGATCGGCGCCCTCACCCTGGTCGCCATCCCCGGCATCGGGGTGCGGATCAACGGCAACCAGAACTGGCTGGATTTCGGCTTCTTCCAGTTCCAGCCCTCGGAGTTCGCCAAGCTCGCGCTGGTGCTCTGGGGCGCCGACCTGCTCGCCCGCAAGCAGAAGGCCGGCACCCTCACCTCGTGGAAGCACCTGCTGGTGCCGCTGGTGCCGGGGGCCCTGCTGCTGCTCGCGCTGATCATGTTCGGCGGCGACATGGGCACCTCGATGATCCTGGTGGCGATGGTGTTCGCGCTGCTCTGGATGGTCGGCGCGCCGCTGCGGCTGTTCGTGGCCACCCTCGGGGTGGCGGTGGTGGTCTGCACCGCCCTGGTGGTCACCGTGCCGCACCGGGCCGAGCGGCTGAGCTGCATCGGCGTCACCAAGATCGACCCGGAGGGCGCCTGCTTCCAGGCCCTGCACGGCGCCTTCGCGTTCGCCAACGGCGGCGGCTTCGGCACCGGCCTCGGCGCCGGCGTGGAGAAATGGGGCCAGCTGCCCGAGGCGCACACCGACTTCATCTTCGCCGCGACCGGCGAGGAACTCGGTCTGGTGGGGACGCTGTCGGTCCTCGGTCTCTTCGCGGCACTAGGCTACGCGGGTATCCGTGTGGCCATCGGCACGAAGGACCCCTTCGTCAGGTACGCCGCGGGAGCCGCCACCACCTGGATCATGGCGCAGGCCATGATCAACCTGGGGTCGGCACTGGGACTGCTGCCCATCGCGGGCGTCCCGCTCCCGCTGTTCTCCTACGGCGGTTCCGCCATGCTGTCGACCATGTCCGCGATCGGAGTGCTGCTGTGCCTGGCGCGCAGCTCCTCCGGCGCGAAGGCGGCCCTGGCCGCCCGGACCAAGAACTCCCGGATCAGGAGACAACTGGCCCGGGTGCTGCCACGACGACGAACCACAGCGCGCCCGGCCCCGGGGCCGGCACGCAGGGAGCGGTGAATTTCGGTGCATGTCGTACTCGCCGGCGGGGGGACCGCCGGTCACATCGAGCCGGCCATGGCCCTCGCGGATGCCCTCCGCAGGCACGACCCGTCCGTCGGGATCACCGCCCTGGGCACCGAGCGCGGACTGGAGACCCGGCTGGTACCCGAGCGCGGCTACCAGCTGGAGCTCATCCCGGCCGTCCCGCTGCCCCGCAAGCCCACCCCGGAGCTGATCACCGTCCCCGGCCGGCTGCGCGGCACCGTCCGGGCCGCCCAGGAGATCATCGAGCGGGTCAACGCGGACGCCGTGGTCGGCTTCGGCGGCTACGTCGCGATGCCCGCCTACCTGGCCGCCAAGCGGGCCGGGGTGCCGATCGTGGTGCACGAGGCGAACGCCCGCCCGGGCCTGGCCAACAAGATCGGCGCCCGCTACAGCGACTTCGTGGCGGTCTCCACGCCGGACAGCAAGCTGCGCGACTCCCGGTACATCGGGATCCCGCTGCGCCGGACCATCGCCACCCTGGACCGCGGCGCCGCCCGCCCCGAGGCCCGCCAGTACTTCGGCCTCGACCAGCGGCTGCCCACCCTGCTGGTCTCCGGCGGCTCCCAGGGCGCGCGCCGGCTCAACGAGACGATCACCGCGATCGCCCCGCGGCTCCAGCAGTACGGCGTGCAGATCCTGCACGCGGTCGGCCCGAAGAACGAGCTGCCGCAGGTGGCGGACGTCCCCGGGATGCCGCCGTACCGCCCGGTTCCGTACCTGGACCGGATGGACCTCGCCTACGCGGCCGCCGACATGATGCTCTGCCGGGCCGGCGCCATGACGGTGGCCGAGCTGGCGGCCGTCGGCCTGCCCGCCGCCTTCGTCCCGCTGCCGATCGGCAACGGCGAGCAGCGGCTGAACGCCCAGCCGATGGTCAAGGCCGGCGGCGGTCTGCTGGTGGACGACGCCGAGCTGACCCCGGACTGGGTGCTGCAGAACGTGCTGCCGGTGCTCACCGACCCGCAGCGGCTGTGGGACATGAGCCGGGCGGCCGCCGAGTTCGGCCGCCGGGACGCCGACGACCTGCTGGTCGGCATGGTCTACGAGGCGATCCAGGCCCACCGCGGCGGCCGCCGCCGTGGCTGACGGCCGGCTCGCCGACCCGTTGGAGGAGGAGCTGGAGGAGGAGGAGTCCGCTCCCCGCCTCCGGCTCTCCCGGCGGGGCATCGTGGTGCTGGGCGCGCTCGGCGCCGCGGTGTTCGGCGTGCTGGCCTGGCTGGTGTTCTTCTCCTCGGTCCTGGACGTGCGCGACGTCGCCGTGCAGGGGACGAGCGACGGCAAGCTGACGGCGGACCAGGTCCGCGCGACGATCGGGGGGCTCGGCGACGGCCCGCTGGCGCGCGTGGACCTGGACGACGTCCGCCACCGGGTGGAGTCGATCCCCCGGGTGGCCGGGGCCGAGGTGTGGCGGGGCTGGCCGCACACCCTGCGGGTGAAGGTCGTCGAACGCAAGGCGGTGGCCGCGGTCAAGGGGGATGACGGCCAGTTCACCCAGGTGGATGCCGGGGGCGTGAGCTTCGCCACCGAACCGGCCCCGCCGGAGGGCCTTCCGGTGGTCGAGCTGCGGCTCAGTCAGCAGGCGAACGACGCGGACGGGGTGATCTCCCGTTCGCAGTTGGTGCAGGGCGCGGTGGCGGTGGCCGCCGGGCTGCCGCCGGAGGTCGCCAAGCGGGCGGGATCGGTGCTGGTGCACTCGTACGACGACATCGAGTTGCAGCTCAGCGGGGGTGCGACGGTGCGCTGGGGGAGTCCGGAGCAGATCGACCGCAAGGCCCGGGTGCTGGTCGCGCTGATGAACCAGAAGGGCACGAACTTCGACGTGACGGCGCCGGAGGCGCCGGCGGTGTCGGGATGATCCGGTAGGTTCTCTGCCTGAGGGTGGGGTTGACGCCTCGAAGTGTCGGCCCGACTCTTGGTGGTCACCCCGGTTTCCTAAGCCGGCCGATGATCACATAGGCTCAAAAGAAAAAGGGAAGCTCGGCGTGTTCGTTGAAACACGTGCCTGGAGCCACCTAGTGTCCTGTGTCACCAGACTGTGTTTCCTGGTGATGTGACGGAGGCACAGAACTAACCCTAAAGGTCAAGTTTAGGGTTGGGGTCGGCGGTCGGCATTTCGGACATTCAGTCAGAAACCAGGCTCCCTACCCATCGACATCCGTCGGTACGGCCCCGCCCCGGGTCGGGCCGACCCGGAAATTCGAGGCGAGAGGCCTTCGACGTGGCAGCACCGCAGAACTACCTCGCAGTCATCAAGGTCGTCGGAATCGGCGGCGGTGGTGTCAACGCCATCAACCGGATGATCGAGGTCGGTCTCAAGGGCGTCGAGTTCATCGCGATCAACACCGATGCGCAGGCCCTCCTGATGAGCGACGCCGACGTCAAGCTCGATGTGGGCCGTGAACTCACCCGGGGCCTCGGCGCCGGCGCCAACCCCGAGGTCGGCCGCAAGGCCGCCGAGGACCACCGCGAGGAGATCGAGGAGGTCCTCAAGGGGGCCGACATGGTCTTCGTGACCGCCGGCGAGGGCGGTGGCACGGGCACGGGCGGCGCTCCCGTCGTCGCCAACATCGCGCGCTCGCTGGGCGCCCTGACCATCGGCGTGGTCACCCGCCCGTTCACCTTCGAGGGCCGCCGCCGGGCCAACCAGGCCGAGGACGGCATCGCCGCCCTGCGCGAAGAGGTCGACACCCTCATCGTGATCCCCAACGACCGGCTGCTGTCCATTTCGGACCGCCAGGTCAGTGTGCTCGACGCTTTCCGCTCGGCCGACCAGGTCCTGCTCTCCGGTGTCCAGGGCATCACCGACCTGATCACCACCCCGGGTCTGATCAACCTCGACTTCGCCGACGTCAAGTCCGTCATGTCGGACGCCGGTTCGGCGCTCATGGGCATCGGCTCGGCCCGCGGCGAGGACCGCGCCAAGGCCGCCGCCGTGATGGCGATCTCCTCGCCGCTGCTGGAGGCCTCGATCGACGGCGCCCGCGGCGTGCTGCTGTCCATCTCGGGCGGCTCCGACCTCGGTCTGTTCGAGATCAACGAGTCGGCCCAGCTGGTCAGCGAGGCGGCCCACCCCGAGGCGAACATCATCTTCGGTGCGGTCATCGACGACGCGCTCGGCGACGAGGTCCGGGTCACCGTCATCGCGGCCGGCTTCGACGGCGGGCAGCCGCCGGCGATCGTCCGCGACCCGGTGGTCAAGTCCACCACCCCGGAGCGTCCGGCCACCCCGCCGGCCGCCCCGGAGCGCCCGGCCGGCCGCCCGTACGGGAGCATCGGCTCGGTGACGTCCCGTTCGGAGGGCGAGTCCTCGACCTCCGGGTCGAGCCGGACCGCCGAGACCCAGGCCACCGCGACCGCCGCGGCCCCGGTGCCGCCGCAGGTGCAGCCGGCCCGGCAGCCGTTCGTGGAGAGCCCGGCCGAGGAGCTCGACGTCCCGGACTTCCTTAAGTGATCGATCACGCGATCCGCGCGGGTGCTCACTTCGCCTTCACCTCCCGGTGGGGCGGGGTGAGCACTTCGCCGTACGGGGAGCTCAACCTCGGCGGCGCCGTGGGGGACGACCCGCGGGCCGTGCGGGAGAACCGGGCGCTGGCCGCCCGGCGGCTGGGGCTCGACCCGGCCGACGTGGTGTGGATGAACCAGGTGCACGGCGCCGAGGTCGCCGTGGTGACCGAGCGCCAGCAGCTCGGGCAGGCCCCGACGGTGGACGCGGTGGTCTCCGACCGGCCGCTCGCGCTGGCGGTGCTGACCGCCGACTGCACCCCGGTGCTGCTGGCCGATCCGGTGGCGGGCGTGGTGGGCGCGGCCCACGCGGGCCGGCCCGGGCTGGCGGCCGGGGTGGTGCCCGCGGTCGTCCGGGCGATGGTCGAACTGGGCGCGGAGCCCTCGCGGATCACCGCCGCCACCGGGCCCGCGGTCTGCGGCCGCTGCTACGAGGTGCCGGCCGGGCTGCGCGACGAGGTCGCCGCGGTGGTGCCGGAGGCCTTCGCCGAGACCTCCTGGGGGACTCCGGCCCTGGACGTTCCGGAGGGAGTCGCGGCCCAGCTGGCCGCGGCGGGGGTCAAGGAGCTGGTGCGGTCACCGGTCTGCACCCTCGAATCCGCCGATCACTACTCCTATCGCCGCGAGCAGCGCACCGGCAGGCTCGCGAGCTACGTCTGGTTGGGCTCTGATCACTGATGACGAACGACATCTACGGACCGTTCCCGGGAAGCACCGAGTTCGTGGCGGCGCTGACGGAGGGCCAGCGGGCCCGGTACGAGGAACTCGGCACCAACCTCGAGGTGGTCGAGCGCCGGATCGTGGACGCCTGTGCGGCCGCCGGGCGCGCCCGGGACGAGGTCACCCTGGTCGTCGTCACCAAGACCTACCCCGCCGAGGACACCGCGCTGCTGGCCGGACTCGGTGTGACGGATGTCGCCGAGAACCGCGACCAGGACGCCGCTCCCAAGGCGGAGCAGTGCAGAAACCTTCCTCTTGACTGGCACTTCGTCGGCCAGCTGCAGACCAACAAGGTCCGCTCGGTCGTCCGGTACGCGAACCACGTGCACTCGGTGGACCGGCTCCGGCTGGTCGAGTCGCTCTCCGCGGCGGTGCTCAAGTCGGAGCGCCCGGAGCTGGGTTGTCTGGTGCAGGTGGCGCTGGACAAGGCGCACGGGGAGGGCGAGCACCGGGCGGGGGTCGCGCCGGAGGACGTCGCGCGACTGGCCGACGCCATCGCCGACACGCCCGGGCTGCGACTGGACGGTGTGATGACCGTCGCTCCGCTGGCCGGCCCGCTGGCCGGAGATCCGGCCCGCGCCTTCGATCGACTGGCGGAAATCGCAAGCGCCGTACGGGCGGACCATCCGGCTGCCACCATGGTCTCCGCAGGAATGAGCGGCGACCTTGAGCAGGCGATCGCGGCCGGAGCGACACATGTGCGCGTCGGAACGGCGGTACTCGGAGTGAGGTCACCCCTCAGGTAACGTCACCGGGTAAGTAGATCAGACAGCAGGACAAAATAGGACAGAATCTAGCAGCTCTTCGGAGTGCTAGCGAACCGTGGATCGCAGCTCCGCGGCCCCCGCTCCACGCATCTGACCGGCCGTCGGGCTGACACGCCGTCGTGGAGGGACCGCGGAATCCGCAGGCGGGGCCGTCACGAGCCCGGGCTGCCGGGACGGAGCGCCGGTCCGCACGGAGCGAGCGAAGCGGGCGACCGTCAGAAGGTGCGCGCGTCGCGAAGCTGCCGCCGAGCGTCAGCGAGGCGGCTATGAGCGGAGGAGACAGGAGCATGGCCGGCGCAATGCGCAAGATGGCGGTCTACCTCGGCCTCGTGGAGGACGAGACGTACGACGGCCAGGGGTACGACCCCGACGACGACTACGACGCGGATCCCGAACCGATCCGGACGGGCCAGCGGACCGAGGACATCCCCCGGCCGGCTCCGGCCCCCGCGGCCGCCGCGCCCGCCCCGGTCTCCTCGATCACCCCGCAGCCGGTGCCCGCGGCGGTGCCGATCCGGCAGGAGACCCCGAGGATGGCCCCCGTGTCGTCCATCACACCCGAACGTCGCCACAACCTGGAGAAGAGCGCACCGGTGATCATGCCCAAGGTCGTGAACGAACGAGAGCCCTACCGCATCACCACGCTGCACCCCCGAACCTACAACGAGGCCCGTACGATCGGGGAACAGTTCCGCGGCGGGACCCCCGTGATCATGAATCTGACCGAGATGGACGACACCGACGCGAAGCGACTCGTAGACTTCGCCGCTGGACTCGTCTTCGGTCTGCACGGCAGTATCGAGCGCGTGACACAGAAGGTGTTCCTGCTGTCGCCTGCTAACGTCGATGTCACGGCGGAGGACAAGGCTCGGATCGCCGAGGGTGGGTTCTTCAACCAGAGCTGACCCGGCCACGACTTTACGTGTGGATCTGATCAACAGTGGGTTAGCGACAGGTGACGAGCGGCAGGCCCGAGGGATCGGGACCGGGGAGAGGGAAACGCGATGGACATCGTGTGGGCGGTGCTCTACTACGCCCTGACCGTCTTCCTGGTGTTCCTGCTCGTACGACTGGTCATGGACTGGGTCTTCCAGTTCGCGCGTTCGTGGCGGCCCGGCAAGGCCATGGTCCTGGTCCTGGAGGCCACGTACACTGTCACGGATCCGCCGCTCAAGCTTCTTCGGCGGCTCATTCCGCCGTTGCGTTTCGGGGGCGTGGCGCTCGACCTGTCCTTCTTCGTACTGATGATCATTGTGTATGTCCTGATCTCGCTTGTGCACCCCTAGTCGTAGGTGAGCGATGCGACAGGATGCCGGTGTGCCGACGATCACGTTGAGGTGAAGAGATGCCATTGACCCCCGAGGACGTTCGGAACAAGCAGTTCACGACCGTCCGCCTGCGTGAAGGCTATGACGAGGACGAGGTCGATGCCTTCCTCGACGAGGTCGAGGCGGAGCTGACCCGCCTCCTCCGGGAGAACGAGGACCTGCGCGCCAAGCTGGCCGCCGCGACTCGTGCCGCCGCGCAGAACCAGGCCAACCTGCGCAAGGAGCCGCAGCAGGACGCCCCCCGACAGGGCGGCGCTCCGGTGCCCGCCGCCATATCCGGCCCGCCGGTCCCCGGCCAGCAGGGTCCGGGCGGCCCCCAGCAGATGGGCCCCGGCGGCCCGCAGCAGATGGGCCCGGGTGGTCCCCAGCAGATGGGCCCCGGCGGCCCGCAGCAGCAGATGGGCAACCAGCCCCTCGGCCTGCCCGCCGGCTCCGCCCCGCAGCTTCCCGCTGCCGGCGGCCCGCAGCAGCAGATGAACCAGACCATGGGCGGCCAGCAGCAGCTGGTCCAGCCGATGGGCGGTCAGATGCTCCAGCCCATGGGCGGCCCCGGTGGCCCGCAGCAGATGGGCAACCCGATGGGCCAGGGCATGGGCCAGCAGCAGATGCAGCCGATGGGCGGCCCCATGGGCGGCCAGCAGCAGATGCAGCCGATGGGCGCCCCGATGCAGCAGCAGGGCCCCGGTGGCGACAGCGCCGCCCGCGTGCTGGCGCTCGCTCAGCAGACCGCCGACCAGGCGATCTCGGAGGCCCGTTCCGAGGCCAACAAGATCGTCGGCGAGGCGCGCAGCCGGGCCGAGGGCCTGGAGCGCGACGCCCGTGCCAAGGCCGACGCGCTGGAGCGGGACGCGCAGGAGAAGCACCGCGTCGCGATGGGTTCGCTGGAGTCGGCGCGGGCCACGCTGGAGCGCAAGGTCGAGGACCTGCGGGCGTTCGAGCGTGAGTACCGCACGCGTCTGAAGTCGTACCTGGAGACCCAGCTGCGTCAGCTGGAGTCGCAGGCCGACGACTCGCTCGCTCCGCCGCGGATCCCCGCCACCGCGTCGCTGCCGCCGGCGGCCTCGTCGATGGCTCCGGCCGGTGCCGGTGCGATGAGCAGTGGCGCGCCGAGCTTCGGTGGCAACCAGCCGTCCTTCGGGGGCAACTCGCCGTCCTTCGGCGGGAACAGCTCCTTCGGCGGCAGCTCCTCCGCGCCGAGCTTCGGCGGTCAGTCGACCGGTGGCAACAGCGGTGCTCCGCAGATGCAGCCGGCCGGGATGACCCAGCCGATGGCGGCCGTCCGTCCGCAGCCGCCGCAGCCGATGCAGCAGGCTCCGGCGCCGATGCGGGGCTTCCTGATCGACGAGGACGGCGACAACTGAGGTTGTAGCAGGGCCCTCTGAGGGCGCCTCCTGTCCGACCCACGGGTCGGGGAGGGGGCGCCCTTTGGCGTGCGTGGGGGGCGTGCGCGAGGAGGCGGGGGCGCGCTGGGGGTACGGGGCGCGGGCGTGGGGAACTCGGAGGGGCGTGCGGGAGTTGGGGGCGTTGGGCGTGGGTGGGTACGGCGAAGCCGCCGTCACCCCGGGGATGACGGCGGCTTCGTGGTGGGGCGTCAGGCCTTGCGGAGCTGGAAGGCCAGGCCGAGGGACTCGTCGGTGAAGGTCTCGGACTCCCAGTCGGCCGCACCGGCGGCGAAGTCCGTGGCCAGGACCTCCTCGGCGACGAGGGGGCCGTGCTCGGCGACGGCCTCGGCGGTCTCCTCCGAGGTGGCGCGCCAGCGCAGGACGATCCGGTCGGCGACGTCCAGACCGGAGTTCTTGCGGGCCTCCTGGATCTGGCGGATGGCGTCGCGGGCGATGCCGAGGCGCTTGAGCTCCGGGGTGATGGCCAGGTCGAGCGCCACGGTGGCGCCGGACTCGTTGGCGACGGCCCAGCCCTCGCGCGGGGTCTCGGTGATGATCACCTCGTCCGGGGAGAGGGTGACCGTCTCGCCGTCCAGCTCGACCGAGGTCTCGCCGCCGGCACGCAGTTCGGCGGCCAGGCGGGCGGCGTCGGTGGCGGCGACCGCCTTGGCGACGTCCTGGACGCCCTTGCCGAAGCGCTTGCCCAGCGCGCGGAAGTTGGCCTTGGCACTGGTGTCGACCAGGGAGCCGCCGACCTCGGCCAGCGACTCCAGGGTGGAGACGTTGAGCTCCTCGGCGATCTGCGCGCGCAGGTCGGTGGGCAGCTCCTCCCAGCCCTGGGCGGCGACCAGTGCGCGGGAGAGCGGCTGACGGGTCTTCACGCCGGACTCGGCGCGGGTGGCCCGGCCCAGCTCGACCAGGCGGCGGACCAGCGCCATGTGCCGGGAGAGCTCGGTGTCGATCAGCGACTCGTCGGCGGTCGGCCAGCTCGCCAGGTGCACCGAGGCCGGGGCCTCCGGGGCGACCGGGACGACCAGGTCCTGCCAGACCCGCTCGGTGATGAACGGGGTGAGCGGGGCCATCAGACGGGTGACCGTCTCCAGGGCCTCGTGCAGGGTGGCGAGCGCGGCGGCGTCGCCCTGCCAGAAGCGGCGGCGGCCGCGGCGGACGTACCAGTTGGACAGGTCGTCGACGAAGCCGGAGAGCAGCTTGCCGGCGCGCTGGGTGTCGTACGCCTCGAAGGCGGTGTCGACCTCGCGGACCAGGGTGTTCAGCTCGGAGAGCACCCAGCGGTCCAGCTGCGGACGGTCGGCCGGGGCCGGGTCGTTCGCCGAGGGCGCCCAGTTCGCGGTGCGGGCGTACAGGGCCTGGAAGGCGACGGTGTTCCAGTAGGTGAGGAGGGTCTTGCGGACCACCTCCTGGATGGTGCCGTGACCGACCCGGCGGGCCGACCAGGGCGAGCCGCCGGCCGCCATGAACCAGCGGACGGCGTCGGCGCCGTGCTGGTCCATCAGCGGGATCGGCTGGAGGATGTTGCCCAGGTGCTTGGACATCTTGCGGCCGTCCTCGGCCAGGATGTGGCCCAGGCAGACGACGTTCTCGTAGCTGCTCTTGTCGAACACCAGGGTGCCGACGGCCATCAGCGTGTAGAACCAGCCGCGGGTCTGGTCGATCGCCTCGGAGATGAACTGCGCCGGGTAGCGCTTCTCGAACAGCTCCTTGTTCCGGTACGGGTAGCCGTACTGGGCGAAGGGCATCGAGCCCGAGTCGTACCAGGCGTCGATGACCTCGGGCACGCGGGTGGCGGTGCCGCCGCAGTCGCGGCAGGCGAAGGTCACCGCGTCGATGTACGGGCGGTGCGGGTCGAGGCCGCTCTGGTCGGTGCCGGTGAGCTCGGACAGCTCGGCCAGGGAGCCGACGCAGGTGAGGTGGCCCTCCTCGCAGCGCCAGATCGGCAGCGGGGTGCCCCAGTAGCGGTTGCGGCTGAGCGCCCAGTCGATGTTGTTGTTCAGCCAGTCGCCGAAGCGGCCGTGCTTGACCGTCTCCGGGAACCAGTTGGTGGCCTCGTTCTCGCGGATCATCGCGTCCTTGACGGCGGTGGTCCGGATGTACCAGGACGGCTGCGCGTAGTAGAGCAGCGCGGTGTGGCAGCGCCAGCAGTGCGGGTAGCTGTGCTCGTACGGCAGGTGGCGGAAGAGCAGGCCGCGCTCCTTGAGGTCCGCGACCAGGGCCTCGTCGGCCTTCTTGAAGAACTGGCCGCCGACCAGCGGGACCTCGGGGGCGAAGGTGCCGTCGCCGAGCACCGGGTTGACCACCGGCAGGCCGTAGCGGCGGCAGGTCGCGAGGTCGTCCGCGCCGAAGGCGGGCGACTGGTGGACGATGCCGGTGCCGTCCTCGGTGGTGACGTAGTCGGCGGTGAGGACGTAGTGGGCGTTCTCGATCTCGACCAGGTCGAAGGGGCGGCGGTAGTTCCACCGCTCCATCTCGGCGCCGGTGAAGGACTCGCCGGTGGTCTCCCAGCCCTCGCCGAGCGCCTTGGCGACCAGCGGCTCGGCGACGACGAGCTTCTCGGTGCCGTCGGTGGCCACCACGTAGGTGACCTCCGGGTGGACGGCGGCGGCGGTGTTGGAGACCAGGGTCCACGGGGTGGTCGTCCAGACCAGCAGGGCGGCCTGGCCGGCCAGCGGGCCGCTGGTCAGCGGGAAGCGGACGAAGACCGAGGGGTCGACCACGGTCTCGTAGCCCTGGGCCAGCTCGTGGTCCGAGAGGCCGGTGCCGCAGCGCGGGCACCAGGGGGCGACCCGGTGGTCCTGGACCAGCAGGCCCTTGTCGAAGATCTGCTTGAGCGACCACCAGACGGACTGGACGTACGACGGGTCCATCGTCCGGTAGGCCTCGTCGAGGTCGACCCAGTACCCCATCCGGGTGGTCAGCTCGGTGAAGGCGTCGGTGTGGCGGGTCACCGACTCGCGGCACCTGGCGTTGAACTCGGCGATGCCGTACGCCTCGATGTCCTGCTTGCCGGAGAAGCCCAGCTCCTTCTCGACGGCGAGCTCGACCGGCAGGCCGTGGCAGTCCCAGCCGGCCTTGCGGGCGACGTGGTAGCCCTTCATGGTCCGGTAGCGCGGGAAGACGTCCTTGAAGACGCGGGCCTCGATGTGGTGGGCGCCGGGCATGCCGTTGGCAGTGGGCGGGCCCTCGTAGAACACCCACTCGGGGCGGCCCTCGGACTGCTCCAGGCTGCGCTGGAAGATCTTGTTGTCCTGCCAGAAGGACAGGATCTGGTGCTCCAGGGCAGGAAGATCCACCTGCGCGGGAACGGGGTTGTAGGAGCTCATCGCGGGCGTCTACCTCCGGCGGATGCTGGGACTGGATCCTCCGGAGGGACGAGACGGACGTGCCGCCCCGCGGTACCACCCTCCTTGGCCGCGGTGATGCGTTCGCGGCCCTCTTGTTTGGGCTTGCTGCCGGGTCTAGTGGGCCACCGCGGTGATCGCGGCGGCCGTTCTTCCGGCGGCTCCGGGGTGATCTTCCCGCCGTGCACACCCCCGGGCTCACACCGTCCCCGGGTCGCTGGTGGCTGCGTACGTCGGTACTCGTCCCATCTGCGCCTTGCACGGCCAGTGTATCGGCCGGGCGAGTCGGTTTGTCCAAACCGTTTCCGGCGGGCGGGTGGGAGTGCTCCCCGGGGCGCTCGGGGAGCACGTCCGGGGCGCTCCCGGAGCACTGCGAGGGCGTGCGGCGACGGAGGTTAGCCGGAGTCGATCTGGGCACAAATCTCTGAGCACACGGGCCGTGACGATTGGGGCGGCTGCCTGGGTGGGAACGTTATGAGGCGCCGGTATGTCATGTTGTGACCGGTTTTGATCGGGATTATCGTTCCGGCACTGGGGGCCGCCGGGAACCGGCGGCTCGATTCGTTCGTAGATGGGGTCGAAAGCCATGGCTGAGAAGGGAACCGGCGCGGGTACCGCCACCAAGCGGGCACGCAAGGCCGTGGCGGTCGACCCAGGGGAGGGGACCGTGACCACTACCGCACCGAAGAGCAGCACCGACACCGTCACCGCGTCGCGCGGCGCCGAGTCGGTGGACCCGGCCACGCTGCCGGTCCGGCCCGGCGAGGACCCGTGGACCACCGAGGAGGTCCACGAGCTGCACGACGAGCTGATCAGCGAGCTGGACCGGCTCCGGAACGAGATCGACGCCGCCGAGACGGCCATCTCCGGCCTGATGCGCGACTCCAACGACGGGGCCGGCGACGACCAGGTGGACGCCGGTACGAAGAACATCTCGCGGGAGAGCGAGCTGGCGCTCGCCAACAACGCGCGGGACAGCCTGGCCCAGACCGAACGCGCGCTGGAACGACTGGAGGGCGTCGGCTTCGGCACCTGCGAGTCCTGCGGCCAGGCCATCGGCAAGGCCCGGATGCAGGCCTTCCCCAGGGCGACGCTCTGCGTGCAGTGCAAGGCCAAGCAGGAACGCCGCTGAACCGGGCGCCCGGAGCGACGAGGGGGGTCGGGCTTGCCGTACGCTCGACCCCGTAACGTCGCCTGAATAACGTCGCCTGACGCGTTCGTGAACGCGGGCAGGCCGGCACGGGCCCACCACCCTCCCCCTCCAGCGGACCGGGGGAGCTCCATCGGCAGCGGAGCGGATCATCAGTACGCAAGGTTCCCCCCAGACCCGGGACGACGCCGTCCCGTCCCCCGCCGATGCCGTGGAGGTGCCCGTGGCCGAGCCGACCGGGGCGTCCGCGGACGCCGCCACGGCCGAGAAGCCCAAGGGGCCGCGCCGGGTCGGCGTGCTGCTGGTCGTCGCCGTACTCGCCTTCCTGATCGACCTCGGCAGCAAGCTGCTGGTCGTCGCCCGGCTGGAGAACCACGCGGCGATCAAGGTGATCGGGGACGTCGTCACCTTCCAGGTGATCCGCAACTCGGGCGCGGCCTTCGGGATGGGGCAGGCGCTGACCGTCGTCTTCACGATGATCGCCTCCGCCGTCATCGTGGTGATCTGGCGGATCGCCCGCCGGCTGTACAGCCTGCCCTGGGCGATCGCGCTCGGGCTGCTGCTCGGCGGGGCGCTCGGCAACCTCACCGACCGGCTGTTCCGCGCGCCCGGCGTGTTCCGCGGGCACGTGGTGGACTTCATCTCCGTCCAGCACTTCGCGGTCTTCAACCTCGCGGACTCGGCGATCGTCTGCGGCGGGATCCTGGTGGTCCTGCTCTCCTTCCGGGGCAGCAACCCGGACGGGACCGTCCACCAGCCGACCGAGAAGGCCGAGAAGACGGAGCAGGCCGAGAAGTAGGCCGAGCAGTGGGCCGGGCCACCGGCGGGCGGGGGCGGGCCGCGTTTCCGGCATACTCGTACGGGTGAGTACCGCAGCGCAGAACCGAAGCCTCCCCGTACCCGACGGCCTGGAGGGCGAGCGCCTCGACGCCGCCCTGGCCCGGATGTTCGGCTTCTCCCGGACCAAGGCCGCCGAGCTGGCCGCCGACGGCAAGGTCACGCTCGACGGCGCCGTGGCCGGCAAGTCGGACCGGGTCACCGCCGGTTCCTGGCTGGAGGTCGAGATCCCCGCGCCGGCCGCCCCCGTGCAGGTCGTCGCCGAGCACGTCGAGGGCATGCGGATCGTCCACGACGACGAGGACATCGTGCTGGTGGACAAGCCGGTCGGCGTCGCCGCGCACCCCAGCCCGGGCTGGACCGGCCCCACCGTGATCGGCGGACTGGCCGCGGCCGGGTACCGGATCTCCACCTCGGGCGCCGCCGAGCGCCAGGGCATCGTGCACCGGCTGGACGTCGGCACCTCGGGGCTGATGGTGGTCGCCAAGTCCGAGCGCGCCTACACCGACCTCAAGCGGCAGTTCCACGACCGGATCACCGAGAAGCGCTACCACACGCTGGTGCAGGGCCACCCGGACCCGATGAGCGGGACGGTGGACGCGCCGATCGGGCGGCACCCCAGCTCGGACTGGAAGTGGGCCGTCACCCGGGAGGGCAAGCCGTCCGTCACCCACTACGACCTGATCGAGGCGTACCGGGCCGCGTCGCTGCTGGCGATCAAGCTGGAGACCGGACGCACCCACCAGATCCGCGTCCACATGTCCGCGCTGCGCCACCCCTGCGTGGGTGACCTGACGTACGGCGCCGACCCGACGCTGGCCAAGCGGCTCGGGCTGACCCGGCAGTGGCTGCACGCGGTGTCGCTCGGCTTCGAGCACCCGTCGGACGGGCAGTGGGTCGAGTTCTCCAGCGAGTACCCGGAGGACCTGCGGAAGGCGCTGGACATCATCGCGGCGGAGAGCTGAGGTGACGGCCGCCGTGATCCGGGTCGCCGAGGGGGAGGCGGACCTGGAGCTGGTGCGCGCCGTCCGGCACGAGGTCTTCGTCGTCGAGCAGAACGTGCCGGAGGAGCTGGAGTACGACGAGTACGACGCGACCTCGGTGCACCTGCTGGCCGTCGGGGCCGACGGGGCCGCGCTGGGGACGGCGCGGCTGATCCACGGCGAGCCGGCGCGGAAGCTGACGGGCGGTGTCGACGGGCGGGTGCTGCTGGGGCGGCTCGCGGTCGTCGCGGCGGCCCGGGGGACGGGGCTGGGCGCGGAGCTCGTCCGGGCGGTCGAGGCCGCGGGGGCCGAGCACGGGGGTGCGGAGGTCGAGTTGCACGCCCAGGTGCGGGCGCTCGGGTTCTACGAGCGGCTGGGGTACGTGGCCCAGGGGCCGGTGTACGACGACGCGGGGATCGCGCACCGGACGATGACGCGGCTGCTCTGAGGCGATCGGGGCGGGTGGGGCCGGACCTCCGGGGCGGGTTTCCGGTGGTCGCCTTCCGCTTCGCGCGGCTCCCCGCGCCCCTGACGGGGCGCGGGGAGCTTTGCTTTTCGGGGAGGAGGGGCAGCGGTGCGGGGAGCTTCGTCTTCCGGGTCAGGTGTCGGTGGTGCGGAGGCGGGGGAGGGCGCGGGGGTGTTCGTCGCGTAGGTGGGCGATGAGCTGTTCGCGGATGTCGAAGCGGAGCTGGGCGGCGTCGTCGGGCGTGCGGGCGGTCATGGTGGCGCGGACGACGATGGTGCTGGGCGTGGTGTCGGTGACCTGGAGGGCCCATTCGGCGCCGTCCCAGAGCGGGTGCCGGTCGAGGCGGGCGCGCAGGGTGGCGCGCAGCTCGTCCACCGGAGTGGTGTGGTCGAGGTGGAGCAGGACGGCGGCCAGTAGGCCGGGGTCGCGGCGGGTCCAGTTCTCGAAGGGCTTGTTGACGAAGTACGAGACCGGGACGACCAGCCGGCGGTAGTCCCAGAGCCGGACGACCAGGTAGGTGAGGGTGATCTCCTCGACGGTGCCCTGCTGGCCGTCCACCACCACGGTGTCGCCGATCCGGACGGTGTCGCTGAAGGCGATCTGGAGACCGGCGAAGAAGTTGCCCAGGGTGCTCTGGGCGGCGATGCCGGCCACGATGCCGATGAGGCCGGCCGAGGCGAGCAGGCTGGCGCCGACGGTGCGCATGGCGGAGAAGGTCAGCAGCATCACGGCCACCGTGACCACGACGATCAGCGCGCTGACCACGCGGCGCAGCATGCCGATCTGGGTGTGCACCCGCTGGACCCGGGCCGGGTCGTCGACGCGGGTCTCGTAGCGGTTGAGCAGGGCTTCCATGGCGGCGGCCACCACGCGGACGGTGAGCCAGCCCAGGGAGGCGATCAGGAGCAGCAGGAGCAGGTGGTGCGCGCCGTCGTCGCTCGCCGTGCGGAGGATCCGCTGGAGCGGCTTGGTGGCGAGCAACAGGGCTGACACCACGGTGAGTTGGAGCGGGATCCGGCATCTGCGGAGCAGTGGCCAGACCGGGGCCGAGGGGTGGCGGGCGGCGGTCCGCTGGAGGGCCTGGTCGACGATCCAGCCGACCGCCAGGGTGGCGGCGACGGTGGCGAGGAGCGAGATCAGCAGCCAGGGCATGGGCCGTACGATACTCGGGCACAGTGGGGTGAAACGGGCGAAATGGCGTGGTGGCCTTATCGGGCGCCTACCCGGATGGCCGATACGATCAGCGCCCATGGAGTTCGGTGGGGCATGGCGTCGCTGGCGCGCCCGGGGAACAGCGGTCAGACGCAGGCTGCTGGCCGGGGCGGTGGCCCTGGTGGCGGTGGCCGCGGCGGGTACCGCGACGGTGGCGTCCGGCGGTGAGCAGGCGGTCCATCGGGAGGACCGTTTCCTCGGTATGCCGGAGACCCCCGGCGGCGCGGAGCAGGTCCAGCTGGACACCTCGTTCTTCACCACCGCGGGCGGCGGTCCGCGCCCGGCGGTGCTGTTGGCGCACGGCTTCGGCGGCTCCAAGGAGGGCCAGCGCGAGCGCGCCGAGCAGCTGGCCCGGCAGGGGTACGCGGTGCTGACCTGGTCGGCGCGCGGCTTCGGGCACTCGGGCGGCCGGATCGGGCTGAACGCCCCGGACCGCGAGGTCGAGGACGTCAGGCACCTGGTGGACTGGCTGGCCCAGCGGCCCGAGGTGCTGCTGGACGCGCCCGGCGACCCGAAGGTCGGCATCACCGGCGCCTCGTACGGCGGGGCGGTGTCGCTGCTGGCCTCCGCTTACGACCACCGGATCGACGCGGTGGCCACCCAGATCACCTGGTGGAACCTGGCCGACGCGCTGTTCCCGCAGGGCGTGCAGGGCTCGGGCGCGGCGGACGGCGTGTTCAAGAAGCTGTGGGCCGGGATCTTCTTCACCACCGGCGCGGCCGGGGACCTCGGTCCCTCCGGCGAGGCGCCGCGGGAGAGCGGCGGCGCGGAGCCGAGGACGGACGGGCCGGTCGGCTGCGGGCGGTTCCTGGAGTCGCTCTGCCGGATGTACGACCGGGTCGCCACCGCCGGGCACGCCGATCCGGAGGCCGTCGCGCTGCTGGAGCGCTCCAGCCCGTCCTCGGTGGCGGCGCAGCTCAAGGCGCCCACGCTGGTGGTGCAGGGGCAGCAGGACTCGCTGTTCCCGCTGGACCAGGGGGACCGCATCGCCCGGGCGGTGGCCGCCAACGGCGCACCGGTGGCGGTGGACTGGTTCGCCGGCGGCCACGACGGGGGGACGGACACCAGCGCCCGGGTCGACGACCGGGTGACGGCCTGGTTCGATCACTACCTGCGGGGGCGCGGCAACGACACCGGCGCCGCGTTCCGGGTCACCCGCACCGGCGGGGTCGACTCGACCGGCTTCCAGGCCGTGCTGCGCGGGGCCACCGCCGACCGGTACCCGGGGCTCGGCGGCACCGGCTCGCGGACCGTCGAGCTGACGGGCGGCGAGCGGACCCTCGCCAACCCGCCCGGCGGCGCGCCGCCCGGGATCTCGACGCTGCCGGGCGTCGGCGCGCTCAGCCAGGCGGCCTCGCTGGGCGCCGGGCTCTCACTGGACTTCCCCGGGCAGAACGCCGCCTTCGACTCGGCGCCGCTGGACTCGCCGCTGCACCTGACCGGGCAGCCGACCGTCCCGGTACGGGTGACGGCGGACCGGCCGGACGCCGTGCTGTTCGCGAAGCTGTACGACGTCGGGCCGGACGGCAAGGCGGTGCTGCCGCAGCAGCTCGCCGCCCCGCTGCGGGTCACCGGCGCCGACGCCGGGCAGACCGTCACGGTGGCGCTGCCGACCGTGGACCACACCTTCCCGGCCGGGCACCGGGTGCGGCTGGTGCTGGCGAGCACCGACCTCGCGTACGCCTCACCGGTCGAGCCGGCCACCTACCGGGTGGCGCCGGCCGGGGCGCTCACCGTGCCGACCGTCGAGGAGCTCGTCACCGAGGCGGCGCCGCTGCCCTCGCGCACCTGGGTGCTGCCGGTGATCGCCGTGCTGGCGGCCGCGGCCCTGCTGGCGGCGCCGCGGCTGCGGCGCCGCCGGACCGCCGCCGGCCCCGCCTTCGACCCGGAGCTGGCCGCGGTGCCGTTGTGGATCAACGGGCTGAGCAAGCGCTACAAGGGCGCCCAGGACCGCTACGCCGTACGGGAGTTGAGCTTCCGGGTGGAGCAGGGGCAGGTGCTCGGGCTGCTCGGGCCGAACGGTGCGGGCAAGACCACCACGCTGCGGATGCTGATGGGGCTGATCCGGCCGGACGCCGGGGGGATCCGGATCTTCGGGCACCTGGTGCGGCCCGGCGCGCCGGTGCTGTCGCGGGTCGGGGCGTTCGTGGAGGGTGCGGGCTTCCTGCCGCACCTCACCGGGCGGGCCAACCTGCGGCTGTACTGGCAGGCGACCGGACGGCCGGAGGCCGACGCGCGCTTCGACGAGGCGCTGGCCATCGCCGGGCTCGGCGAGGCGCTGGACCGCGCGGTGCGCACGTACTCCCAGGGCATGCGGCAGCGGCTGGCGATCGCCCAGGCGATGCTCGGGATGCCGGACCTGCTGATCCTGGACGAGCCGACGAACGGGCTGGACCCGCCGCAGATCCGCGAGATGCGCGAGGTGATGATCCGGTACGCGGCCGGCGGGCGGACCGTGATCGTCTCCAGCCACCTGCTGTCCGAGGTCGAGCAGAGCTGTACGGACCTGGTGGTGATGGACCGCGGGCAGCTGGTCACGGCAGGCCCGGTCGCGGACATCGTGGGCGCCGGCGAGCTGCTGATGATCGGCATCGCCGGGCCGTACGACCCGGTGCCGGTGGTCGAGAAGGTGGGCGCGCTGGCCGGGGTCGGTTCGGTGGAGGCCGTCGAGGGCGGACTGCTGGTGCGCCTGGACGGACTGGCGGCCAGTGCGCTGCTGGCCGAACTGGTGCGGCTGGAGGTGCCGGTGGAGAGCGCCGGGCCGCAGCGGCGGCTGGAGGACGCGTTCCTGTCGTTGATCGGAGGTGGAGCGTGAGCGTCGTTCCCGAGGACCGCGCCGAGTCGAAGGACCGTGCCGGGTCGATGAACCGCGCCGGGTCGTCGACGGACCACGCCGAGGGGTACCGGGCGAGCCGGACGCTGCCGCTGCGGGTGGAGGCGATGCGGCAGCTGCGCCGGCGCCGCACCATGGTGATCGGCGGGGTGCTGGCCGCCATGCCGTTCGTCATCCTGGCCGCGTTCCGGATCGGCGGCACCCCCGGCCGTCCGGGCCGCACCACCTTCATCGAGCTGGCCACCGCCTCGGGGGCCAACTTCGCGGTCACCATGCTGTTCGTCGGCACCGGCTTCATGCTGGTGATCCCGGTCGCGCTGTTCTGCGGGGACACCGTCGCCTCCGAGGCCAGCTGGTCCTCGCTGCGCTACCTGCTGGCCGCGCCGGTGCCCCGGGCCCGGCTGCTGGCCCGCAAGTTCGCGGTCGGGCTGGCGTTCTCGGCGGTGGCGGTGGCGATGCTGCCCGCGATCGGACTGGTCGTCGGCACGGCGGCGTACGGCTGGGGAGACCTCAAACTGCCCGCCGGGGTCAGCCTGCCGGCCGGACAGGCGCTGCCCCGGATCGCCATCGCGGTGGCCTTCGTGTTCCTGAGTGAGATCGTGATCGCCGCGCTCGCGTTCTGGCTCTCCACCGCGACGGACGCGCCGCTGGGCGCGGTCGGCGGCGCCGTGTTCGCCTCGATCATCACCGGGGTGCTGGACGCCGTCACCGCGCTGGGCGACCTGCGGGAGTGGCTGCCGGCGCACTGGCAGTACTCCTGGGCGGACGCCCTGCAGCCGCAGCTGGAGTGGGGCGGCATGGTGCAGGGCGTCTCGCTGTCGCTCTCGTACGCGGTGGTGCTGCTGGCGCTGGCCTTCCGCGGTTTCGCGCGCAAGGACGTGGTGTCCTGAACGACCGCCGGGCCCCGGCCGGACGTGCGTTCGCGGGGCCCGGCCGGGGATGCGCGATCATGGGTGGGTAGCTGACCTCCCTGGCGAAGGACCCCGACCGTGGCCCAGATCATCCTCTTCCACTCCGCCTACGGGCTGCGCCCGGCCGTGCACGCCGCCGCCGCGCGGCTGCGCGCCGCCGGACACACCGTGCACACGCCGGACCTGTTCGACGGGCGGACCTTCGATTCCGTCGAGGAGGCACAGGAGTTCCAGGAGGAGCTCGGCGGCCGCGACGAGCTGCTGCGGCGGGCGGTGACGGCGGCCGCGCCGGTGTCCGAGGGCGGGTTGGTGTACGCCGGCTTCTCGCTCGGCGGCGCGGTGGCGCAGAACCTGGCGCTGGCCGACGAGAAGGCGCGCGGACTGCTGCTGCTGCACGGCACCTCGGACCTGCGGGAGGACGCGGCCACCGAGATCCCGGTGCAGCTGCACATCGCGGAGCCGGACCCGTTCGAGCCGGAGGACTGGCTGAACGCCTGGTACCTGCGGATGCGGCGGGCCGGGGCCGAGGTGGAGGTGCACCGCTACCGGGGCGCCGGGCACCTGTTCACCGACCCGGAGCTGCCGGACTGGGACGAGGAGGCGGCCGAGCGCGCCTGGGCGGCGTCGCTGGACTTCCTGGCGGAGCTGGACGGCTGACGTCTAGGCCGAGAGCCGGCGCCGTGACGGAACCCCGCGCCGTGACCGAGAGCCGGCGCCGAGACGGACGGCGCCCAGTGCGCAGGCCGCGGCCCGAAGGCGGAGCGCCCGCCAGGACCGGGGTCCGGGCGGGCGGGTGCCGGGGTCAGAGCGGCTGGGGCGTGATCATCGCGAAGGGGGCGCCCTGGGGGTCGGCGACCACGGTCATCCGGCCGGCCACCATGTCGAAGGGCGGAACGAAGACGGTGCCGCCGCTCCTGATCAGGGCGTCCACGGTGGAGTCGACGTCGTCGACCGAGAAGTACGTCAGCCAGTGGGCCGGCGTGCCGGGCGGGTCGTTGGCGAGCAGGGTGGCACCGCCCACCGGGCGGCCGCCGACGCGTAGCTCCCAGTACGAGTCCGCGCCCTCCATCGGCTCGATCTCGATGCCGAAAGCCTCGCCGTAGAAGGCGGTGGCGGCCGGGATGTCACTGGTGTGCAGCTCGTTCCAGGTCAGCGCACCGGCCTGGTTGACGACCTTGGCGCCGGAGAACTCACCCGGCTGCCACGCGCCGAACACCGCGCCCTGCGGGTCGGCGGCGATCAGCATCCGGCCCAGGGTGCCGACGTCCATCGCCGGCGCGAGCAGGGTGCCGCCGGCGGAGACGATCGCGTCCTGGGTGGCCTGGGCGTCGGTGGTGGCCAGGTAGCCGGTCCAGACGGTCGGCGGCTCCGGGGCCCCGTCGGGGGACATCGCCGCGCCGATGCCGGCCACGGCCTTGCCGTCGAGCTCGCAGACGGCGTAGCCGCCGAACTCCTTCCTGCCGGCCTGGCCCTGCCAGCCGAAGAGGTCGCGGTAGAAGTCCAGCGCGGCCTGCTGGTCCTTGGCCATCAGATCGACCCAGCACGGGGTGCCGGTCGCGTAGGGGGAGGTGACCTCGGGCATGATCGCCCTTTCTGGCGAGGGGTCTCTCCCGGCCACCATCTCCTCGCTCACGGCGGTTCGCCACTCGTGCCGGTCGGGCGGGCCGCCGGGGCCGCTCGCCCTCCGGCGGCGGTGGCGGCGACCGGGAGGGTGCGGCCCCGCGCGGGGGGGCTGGGCGAGGGGCCGCGGCTCGGGGGTGGGGGTTACAGGTCGATCTTCTCGAAGGTGAAGGCGGTGGACCCTTCGAGGACGGGGATGACCTCGATCTGGCTCTGCCTGCCCGGTTCGAGGACGGTCCACGACGAACCGTGCGGGGACTTGATCCGGTAGGTGTCCGGGGCGCCGGACACCGGGATCAGCTCCCACTCGGTGGCGTCGCCCTGGTCGAGGAGGAGGGAGACCAGTGGGCCGGCGGGCTTGAGGTCCTCCACGGCGGTCGGGGCGCCCTTGGCGTAGAGCCGGTAGTGGTTGTTGGGGAAAGCCTCGACGACCCAGACCGCGTCCTGGTCGTCGGTGTTGGCGAAGACGGCTTTGGGGGCGAGGTCCAGGGCCTCGTGACGGGCTCGGCCGATCTTGGCGTCGCCGTTCTGGATGGTGTAGAGGCCGGACTCCAGCTGGGCCATGGCTGTCATTCCTTCGCGGTGTGGGCGAGGTGCAGGACAGTTGTACGTGTTCGGAGGAAGCCGGGGAGGGGGCCTCGGCGTGTCATCACCTGAACGAGCTACGCCCCCTTGCCCGCCGTCCGACCGCCGCTCCACCGCCGGCCCCGCCGCCCGCGCCCCGGGGGCTGCGGCACGATGGACCCCATGCACAGCGACCACTACGCGCCGACGACCACCCTGCCCGGGCTCCTGCAGCGCGGCCGCGGCCAGGGCGCGCTGATCGCCGCCGAGGACGGCCCGTCGGTCGCCGAGCTGGTGTACGGCTGCGTCCGCTGGGACTGGCGGTGGGACCCGACGGCCGACGACCGGGACCGCTACCTCGCCCGCCTGATCCGGGACTTGGGGCTGTCGCTCGCGCCGGTGGTGGAGCTCCTGACCGGCGACGAGGGCACCCGGCACCGGGCCACCCGCGTCCTGGAACTGCTCGCGCTCGGCGGCTCGGAGCAGGCCCGGGCGGCACTGCCGGACCCCGTCCCGGCGCAGGACGGCCCGACCCCGCACCACCCCGCGAAGGACGCCCACCCGGACCGCGACGACCCGGGCCCGCCGGTGGGCCATGGCGACGAGCGCGACATACCGGCCCTGGTCGCGGAGCTGGAGCGGTGCTGGGTGGCGCGGGCCTGGTGCGGCCCCGCCGCGCTCGCCCGCGGCCTGGCCCGCTTCGGCCCGCAGGCCGCCGACGCCGTCTCCCTGCTGCGCCGCTTCTGGCTCTCGACCCCGCACTCCTCCGAGCGCCCCGCCTACCTGGAGGCGCTGGCGGCGATGGGGGCCGCCGGCATGCCCGAGGTGTACGTCGAGTCGCTGGACGACTGCGAACCGCGGGCCCGGCTCCTCGCCGTCCGTCACGCCCCCGACCGGCCCGCCGTGCGGGACCGCATCGGCCGTCTGCGGGACGACCCGCTGGAGGCGCCGGAGGTCCGCGAGGCCGCCGCGGCGCGGCTCTCGGGGCTGGGTCGTCAGCTGTTCGAGGGGGCTAGAGTAGACGCGTGAACGTGTGAGTGGTGGTCCGGGCCCCGAGAGGCGCTCCGGGCCACATCCATTTCCAGGGCATCCCCTGTGACCCGCACGTTCGCCGGCCCACCAGACCAGCACCAGATCCTCCGGAGGCCCCGCCTTGAGCGACCAGCCGTTCGCGCATCTGCACGTCCACACCGAGTACTCGATGCTGGACGGTGCCGCCCGGCTGAAGCAGATGTTCAAGGAGGTCGAGCGCCTCGGCCAGACCCACGTGGCGATGACCGACCACGGCAACATGTACGGCGCCGCCGAGTTCCACCGGCAGGCCACCGACGCCGGCATCACCCCCGTCATCGGCATCGAGGCGTACGTCGCCCCGGAGTCCCGCTCCAACACCAAGCGCATCCTGTGGGGCCAGCCGCACCAGAAGCGGGACGACGTCTCCGCGTCCGGCGCGTACACCCACAAGACCATCTGGGCCCGCAACAAGGAGGGCCTGCACAACCTCTTCAAGCTGACCTCGCGCTCCTACGCCGAGGGCTGGCTGGTGAAGTGGCCCCGGATGGACAAGGAGCTGATCTCCGAGCTCTCCGGCGGCCTGATGGCCACCACCGGCTGCCCCTCCGGCGAGGTGCAGACCCGGCTGCGCCTCGGCCAGTTCGACGAGGCCCTCAAGTCGGCCGCCGACTACCAGGACATCTTCGGCAAGGAGAACTACTTCCTGGAGCTGATGGACCACGGCCTCGACATCGAGAAGCGGGTCCGCGACGGGCTGCTGGAGATCAGCAGGAAGCTGGGCATCCCCCCGGTCGTCACCAACGACTCGCACTACACCACCGAGGCCGACGCCGGCGCGCACGACCTGCTGCTCTGCGTCCAGACCGGCAAGAACCTCTCGGACCCGGACCGCTTCCGCTTCGACGGCACCGGCTACTACATCAAGTCCGCGGCCGAGATGTACGCCCTCGACTCCTCCGACGCCTGGCAGGAGGGCTGCCGCAACAGCCAGCTGCTCGTCGCCTCCCGGGTCGACACCGAGGGCATGTTCAAGTTCAAGAACCTGATGCCCCGCTTCCCCATCCCGGAGGGCTTCGAGTCCGAGGCGGACTTCTTCAAGTCCAAGGTCTGGGAGGGCATGGACTGGCGCTTCCCGAACGGGTACGACGAGGAGCACAAGAAGCTCGCCGAGTACGAGATGGACACCATCATCCAGATGGGGTTCCCGGCGTACTTCCTCGTGGTCGCCGACTTCATCATGTGGGCCAAGAGCCAGGGCATCGCGGTGGGCCCCGGCCGTGGTTCGGCGGCCGGCTCGCTGGTCGCGTACGCGATGGGCATCACCGACCTCGACCCGATCCCGCACGGCCTGATCTTCGAGCGCTTCCTCAACCCCGAGCGCATCTCCATGCCCGACGTCGACATCGACTTCGACGAGCGCCGGCGCGGTGACGTGATCCGCTACGTGACCGAGAAGTGGGGATCCGACAAGGTCGCCATGATCGTCACGTACGGCACCATCAAGGCGAAGGCCGCCATCAAGGACTCCTCGCGCGTCCTCGGCTACCCGTACGCGATGGGGGACCGGATCACCAAGGCGATGCCGCCGGACGTCATGGGCAAGGGCATCCCGCTGTCTGGCATCACCGACCCCTCGCACCCGCGCTACAGCGAGGCCGGGGAGATCCGCGGGCTGTACGAGACCGACCCGGACGTCCGGAAGGTCATCGACACCGCGCGCGGCATCGAGGGCCTGATCCGCCAGCCCGGCGTGCACGCCGCCGGCGTCATCATGTCCGCCGAGCCGCTGACCGACCACATCCCGGTCTGGACCCGGCACACCGACGGCGTCACCATCACGCAGTTCGACTACCCCACTTGTGAGGGCCTCGGCCTCCTCAAGATGGACTTCCTCGGCCTGCGCAACCTGACGATCATGGACGACGCCGTCAAGGCGATCGAGAAGAACAAGGGCATCAAGATCAACCTGCTTGATCTGCCCCTGGACGACAAGCCGACCTACGAACTCCTCGCCCGTGGCGACACGCTCGGCGTCTTCCAGCTCGACGGCGGGCCGATGCGCTCGCTGCTGCGCCTGATGAAGCCCGACAACTTCGAGGACATCTCCGCCGTCCTGGCGCTGTACCGCCCGGGCCCGATGGGCGTCAACTCCCATACGAACTACGCGTTGCGCAAGAACGGGCAGCAGGAGATCACCCCGATCCACCCGGAGCTGGAGAAGCCCCTGGAGGAGGTGCTCCGGCCGACGTACGGCCTGATCGTCTACCAGGAGCAGGTGCAGAAGGCCGCCCAGATCCTGGCCGGCTACTCGCTCGGCCAGGCCGACCTGCTG
Source organism: Kitasatospora sp. NPDC096204 (assembly GCF_044763205.1). Taxonomy (NCBI): domain Bacteria; kingdom Bacillati; phylum Actinomycetota; class Actinomycetes; order Kitasatosporales; family Streptomycetaceae; genus Kitasatospora; species Kitasatospora sp. NPDC096204. The sequence continues at coordinate 89,230 of NZ_JBIWFT010000009.1, read as the reverse complement.
CGCCGGGCGATGGGCAAGAAGAAGAAGGAGATCCTGGAGGCGGAGTTCGTCCCCTTCCAGAAGGGCTGCCGCGAGCGCGGCTACTCCGACGCGGCCATCCAGGCCGTGTGGGACGTCCTCGTCCCGTTCTCCGGCTACGCGTTCAACAAAGCGCACACCGCCGGCTACGGGCTGGTCTCGTACTGGACCGCCTACCTCAAGGCCAACTACCCGGCCGAGTACATGTCCGGCCTGCTCACCTCCGTCAAGGACGACAAGGACAAGTCCGCGGTCTACCTCAACGAGTGCCGCAAGATGGGCATCCAGGTGCTGCCGCCGGACGTCAACGAGTCGGACTCGGACTTCACCCCGCACGGTGACACCCTGGTCCGCTTCGGCCTGACCGCCATCCGCAACGTCGGTGGGCCGGTGGTCGACTCGATGATCCGGACCCGCAAGGCGAAGGGGAAGTTCGCGTCCTTCCCCGACTTCCTGGACAAGGTGGAATCGGTGGTCTGCAACAAGCGGACCGTCGAATCGCTGATCAAGGCCGGTGCGTTCGACTCGCTCGGGCACACCCGCAAGGGCCTGAGCGCGCAGTTCGAGCCGATGATCGACAACGTCGTCGGCGTGAAGCGCAAGGAGGCCGAGGGGCAGTTCGACCTCTTCGGCGGCGACACCACCACGGACGAGCCGAGCTTCGGGCTGGACGTCGTCTTCTCCGAGGAGGAGTGGGAGAAGTCCTTCCTGCTCGCCCAGGAGCGGGAGATGCTCGGCCTGTACGTCTCCTCGCACCCGCTGCACGGCATCGAGCACGTGCTCGCCGACAAGGCGGACTGCGCGGTGGCCGACCTCGCGGAGCGGCCGGACGGGACGATCATCACCATCGGCGGCATCATCTCGGGCCTCCAGCGGAAGATGACCAAGCAGGGCAACGCGTGGGCGATCGCGACGGTGGAGGACCTCGCGGGGTCCATCGACTGCATGTTCTTCCCGGCGAGCTACCAGCTGGTGTCCTCGCAACTGGTCGAGGACGCCGTGGTGTTCGTGCGCGGCAAGCTGGACAAGCGGGAGGACGTGCCGCGGCTGATGGGGATGGAGCTGTCCGTCCCCGACCTGTCGAACGCCCACGCCGAGGCGCCGATCGTCATCAACATCCCGAGCGGGAAGGTCACCCCGCCGCTGGTGGCCCGGCTCGGCGAGGTGCTCGGGAGCCACCGCGGCACCACCGAGGTGCGGGTGCGGCTGGAGAGCCGCGACAAGACCACGGTGCTGCGGCTGGACCGGCACCGGGTGAAGTCGGACCCGGCGCTGTTCGGGGACCTGAAGCAGCTGCTCGGGCCGAGCTGTCTGGCGGGGTGAGACCGGGCCGCCTCGGCGGTGAGGCCGGGCGGTCGGGAGCGGCCGCCGGTGCTTGAGTGCGGGTGGCGGCCTTCCGCTTCGCGTGGTTCCCCGCGCCCCTTCGGGCGCGGGGAACCTCTGTTTTTTCGGGGGGGCGTCGGGAGGGGGCGGGGTGTCAGGTGCCGCTGCCGAGGCCGGGCGGGACGGCCGTGTGCAGGGCCGAGACGAAGGCGGAGACGGCGGGGTGGGAGCCGGCGCCGGCGCGGAAGGCGGCGCGGGTGCGGCGGTACATCGGCAGGCGGGTGAGGACGACGCCGGGCGGGAGTCCGGCCGTGCCCAGGTGGGGCACCAGGGCGACGCCCTGACCGGCCGCCACCAGGGCCAGCACGGTGGTGAAGTCGTCGATCTGGTGCCGGATCCGGGGTGCGAAGCCCGCCGCCTCGCAGGCGCGGACGGCCATGGTGTGGCAGAGCGTGTCGGGCGGGGCCATGATCCACGGCGCGGCGCGCTGCTCGGCGACGGTGCCAGGGACGCGGGCGGCCAGGTACATGGGCTCGGTGAAGACCGGGCGGGTCACCGCGAGACCGGGCTCCGGGTCGGTCGGGACGAGGTCGTACTCGTGCACCAGCGCCACGTCCAGCTCGCCCGCCCGCAGCGCGGCGCCGACGGCCGCAGGGTCCACCTCGGTGACCATCGGCTCCAGCCCCGGGTGCCAGCTCGCCAGTTCGGCGAGCACCCCCGGGATGATCGCCCGGGCCGCCGAGGGGTAGGTGCCGATCCGCAGCGGACCGGCCAACCCCCGCTTGGCGTGGGCGAGTTCGGCGCCGGCCTGCTCCAGCAGGGCGAGCACGGCCTCGGCGTGCCGGACCAGGTTGCGCCCGGTCGGGGTGAGGGTGACCCGCCGCCCGGTGCGCTCCAGCAGCGGGACGCCCGCCTCCTTCTCCAGGACGGACAGCTGCTGGGACACGGCCGAGGGGCTGAAGGAGAGCGCCTCGGCGACGGCCGCGATGGTGCCGAGGTGGGCGAGTTCGCGCAGCAGGCGCAGGCGTCGGACGTCCAGCATCGGTCCAGCCTAGTCGGGCACCGGCCCGGACACCGGCCCGAGCATCGGCTCAGCTTACGAGTAGCGTCGGAAATGTGAACTGGACCCGGGCGATCGGCGCGCCGCAGGATCGTGGACATGGAACTCAAGGGCATCCACGTCCCCCTGATCACCCCCTTCGCCGCCGACGGCTCCGTCGCCCTCGACGCGCTGGAGAAGCTCTCGTACGAGCTCCTGGACGCCGGCGCGGCCGGGCTGGTCGCCCTCGGCACCACCGGCGAGCCGGCCGCGCTGACCGCCGGGGAGCGGGACGCGGTGGTGGACGTCGCCGCGGCCGCCTGCGCCGCCCGCGGGGCGCAGCTGACCGTCGGCGCCTCCGGCGGCGACACCCGGGCCGTCGGCGAGGCGCTGGCCGCGCTCGGCGCGCGGGTGCCGCAGGCCGCGGCGCTGGTCACCACGCCGTCCTTCGTCCGGGCCGGCGAGGCCGGGACGGTCGCGCACTTCCGGGCGCTGGCCGCGAGCAGCCCGCTGCCGCTGGTCGTCTACCACATCCCGTACCGCACCGGGCAGCAGCTCTCCACCGCCGCGCTGCGCGAACTCGCCGCGATCGAGGGCGTGGTGGGCGTCAAGTACGCGACCGGCGGGCTGGACCAGACGGCCGCCGAGCTGCTCGCCGACGCCCCCGCCGGGTTCGCGTTCCTCACCGGCGAGGACGCGTACCTCTCGCCGATGCTGGCGCTCGGCGCGGCCGGCGGCATCCTCGCCTCCGCCCACCTGGCGACCGGCCGGTTCGTCGAGCTGGTCGAGGCCTGGCAGGCCGGGGACGTGGCGCGGGCGCGGGCGCTCGGGCACCGGCTGACCGGGCTGGCGCTGTCCGCCTTCACCGCGCCGAACCCGACGGTGACCAAGGGCGTGCTGCACGCCCAGGGCCGCATCCCGACCCCCGACGTGCGGCTGCCGCTGCTGCCGGCCGGGGAGGCGGAGGTCCGCGCCGCGCTGGCCCTCGCCAGTGGTCTGGACCACTAGGGCCTATCGTCAAACTCGCGTCTGCGGGGCGACGCCGGGGCACGCACCTCGCCGCGTTGTCGTCGGTCGCCAATGCTCCGCAGTGGCTCCCTCCTCCGCCTTGCGATGCACGCACCCCAACGCCGCCCCGCCCGCCCTCCGGGCGGACGACGGGAGTTTGACGACAGGCCCTAGGGCCGTCCGGGCGGCCTCTCACACCGTGGAACGCGAGGCCGTCCCACCCGGGTGACAAGGCATGATGGACGGAGTGCGGCTGTGAACAGCACCATTCAGAGGAGTAGTCGGAGATGAAGATCGGCATTGTCGGTGCCACCGGCCAGGTCGGCGGCGTGGTCCGCGAGATCCTGGCGGAGCGCAACTTTCCGGTGGAGCGGCTGCGGCTGTTCGCCTCGGCCCGCTCGGCCGGCCGCACGCTGCCCTGGCAGGGCACGGAGGTCACCGTCGAGGACGCGGCCACGGCCGACTACACCGGCCTCGACATCGTGATCTTCTCGGCCGGCGGCTCGACCTCCAAGGCCCTGGCCCCCAAGGTCGCCGCGGCCGGTGCCGTCGTGATCGACAACTCCTCCGCCTGGCGCCGCGACCCCGAGGTCCCCCTGGTCGTCTCCGAGGTCAACCCGGAGGCCATCGCGGACCGCCCCAAGGGCATCATCGCCAACCCGAACTGCACCACCATGGCCGCCATGCCCGTGCTGCGCCCGCTGCACGAGGAGGCCGGCCTGGCCGCGCTCGTCGTCTCCACCTACCAGGCCGTCTCCGGCAGCGGTGTGGCCGGCGTCGCCGAGCTGCAGGACCAGGCCGCCAAGGTCGTGGAGGGCGCCGCCGCGCTCGCCCACGACGGCGGTGCCGTCGAGTTCCCCGAGCCCAGGGTCTACGCGCGGCCGATCGCCTTCAACGTGGTGCCGCTGGCCGGCTCCCTCGTGGACGACGGCTCCAACGAGACCGACGAGGAGCAGAAGCTCCGCCACGAGAGCCGCAAGATCCTCGGCATCCCCGAGCTGAAGGTCTCCGGCACCTGCGTGCGCGTGCCGGTCTTCTCCGGCCACTCGCTGCAGATCAACGCCCGCTTCGAGCGCCCGATCAGCCCCGAGCGCGCCGTCGAGCTGCTCGGCGCCGCCCCCGGCGTCGAGCTGTCCGACATCCCCACCCCGCTCCAGGCCGCCGGCCGGGACCCGAGCTACGTCGGCCGCGTCCGGGCGGACGAGACGGTGGACAACGGCCTGTCGCTGTTCGTCTCGAACGACAACCTGCGCAAGGGTGCCGCGCTGAACGCCGTTCAGCTGGCCGAGCTGGTCGCCGCCGAGCTCAGGGGCTGAGCGCCCCCGGCCGAGCCGCACCGGCCGGACCACCGGTGTCCACCGTCCGGAACACCGCCGCGTGACCCAGGGCGGGCCCCGTCGTTGTACGGGGCCCGCCCTCGCTGCTGTTCGCTCCCGGCCTGGGCGGCTGTCGCGGTACCGGGACAAGCGGCGAGGTTCGGCGGGCGAACCGGGGGTAAAAGGTGACCCAACGATCGGGCGGCGACGGGGGCCCCTCACCTCGGCACGTCCGGACGACGGGCCGGCCGGCCCGTTCCCGAATCGACCCACCCGACTGATTCCGAGGGCGAGCGAAAAGAGGTGCGCGATGGACCGCTGTGTCGTCCTGGTGGACGCCGGATATCTGCTGGGCGCCGCCGCCAGCCTGCTCGCCGGGGATCCGTCCCGTTCCAAGGTCACCGTGAACCACACGGCCCTGATCACCGCACTGCGCGAGCGTGCCGAGGCCGAGACCGGGCTGCCGCTGCTGCGGATCTACTGGTTCGACGCCGCGCCCGACCGGCGCCCGATGCCCGAGCACCGGCGGCTGCGGGTGCTGCCCCGGGTCACCGTACGGCTGGGCGCGCTCACCCGGGCCGAGGGGCGCTGGGTGCAGAAGGGCGTGGACGCCGCGATGCACGCCGAACTCTCCGAGCTCGCCCGCAACCGGGCCTGCGCCGACGTCGTGCTGATCACCGGTGACGGGGACCTGCTGCCCGGCATGATGACCGCCAAGGAACACGGGGTGGCCGTCCACCTGTGGGCCCTGCAGGCCGCCGACGGCGACTTCAACCAGTCCGAGGACCTGGTCGGCGAGGCGGACGAGCGGCGGGTGCTGGACCGGGAGTGGATCGAGGGGTCCTTCTCGCTGCGCGAGCACTCCAGCCTGTTCCCGGCCCCGGGCGCCCGGCAGGAGATCGCCAAGATCCTCGCCGCCCCGCCCGCCACGCTGCCCACCGTGGTGCCGCCGGTGGTCCGTCCCGCCGCCGCGGCGGCAGCCGGGGCCGAGGCCCCGGAGAGCGCCGCCCCCGCCACCGACGGACGGCCGCAGCCGGCCGCGGCCGCGCTCAGGGTCGTACCGACACCGAAGGACCTGGCCGGGCGCGCCCCCTCCGTCAGCCCGGTCACCCCGGTGGCGAGCGGCACCAACGGCCACGCCGCCAACGGGCACGCGGCCGCGCAGGGCGGGCCGGTGCTGCGCTGGTCCTCCGACCGGGGCTGGGTCGACCGGCCCGCCCCTGAGCCCGCCGTCACCGCCGGCGACAGCCTGCCCACCCTCGCCCAGCTCACCACCGCCGAGCAGCGCTGGGCCGACCGCGAGGAGGACATCACCTCCATCGGCGGCGACGCCCACGAGGTCGGGCAGGTCTTCGCCCGCCGCTGGAGCGAACGCCTCGGCGACAACGAGAGACTCACCGTGCTCTGGCCCGACTACCCGCGCATCCCGCACCGGGTGGACGGCGAGCTGCTGCGCTACGCCGCCCGCTTCGGACTGCTGGCGCACAAGGACGACCAGATCGACGAACACGACCGCTACGCCATCCGGGCCGGGTTCTGGAAGGAACTGGCGGCGCGGGTGCCGGGCGGGTCGATGGTCGTCGAGGACTGAGCCGACCCGACCGGCCCGAGGGCCCCCTTGTCCGGTTCGCCCGTATGAGCGCGTAGAGTCGTCGGTCGTGAACGAGACGGCCGGGCGAGCACCCGAGGAACCCCAGCCGTGCGTGGCCGTACGCGACCTGGTCAGGACCTACCGCAGCGGACGCGGCGCGGCCGCCACCGAGATCCGGGCCAACGACGGCATCAGCCTCACCGTCCGCCAGGGCGAGATCTTCGGGCTGCTCGGGCCGAACGGGGCGGGGAAGTCGACGCTGGTGCGCCAGCTCACCGGACTGCTGCGCCCCGACTCGGGATCCGTCGAACTCCTCGGCCACGACATCGTGCGGCACCCCGAGCGGGCCGCCCGGCTGCTCGGCTACCTAGGGCAGGAATCCACCGCGCTGGACGAGCTGACGGTGACGCTCGCCGCCGAGACCACCGGACGGCTGCGCGGACTCACCCGGGCGCAGGCCCGCGGCGCGGCCGCGGACGTGCTGGCCGAGCTCGGGCTGGAGCCGATCGCCACCAGGCCGCTCGCCAAGCTGTCCGGCGGACAGCGGCGGCTCGCCTGCTTCGCCGCCACCCTGGTGGGGGAGCGGCCGCTGCTCGTCCTGGACGAGCCCACCACCGGCATGGACCCCGTCGCCCGGCGGGCCGTGTGGAGCGCCGTGGACCGGCGGCGCGCCGAGCACGGGACGACGGTGCTGCTGGTCACCCACAACGTGATCGAGGCGGAGACGGTGCTCGACCGGGTCGCCGTGGTGGACGACGGCCGGGTGATCGCCTGCGACACGCCCGGCGGGCTCAAGGCGCTGGTGGACGGCGACGTCCGGCTGGACCTGGTCTGGCGGGACGAGGCGCCGGTCGGCGTGCCCGCCGTCGCCGCGCTGCGCGAACGGGCCGAGTGCACCGGGCGCCGCTGGACCGTCCGCACCACCCCCGAGCAGGCCCGCGAACTGGTCGCCGCCGTCACCACCGGCCCGGCCTTCGCCGCGCTCGACGACTTCACCCTCGCCACCCCGAGCCTCGAGGACGCCTACCTCAAGCTCGGCGGCCGCCACGGAGGACTGGCCAAGTGACACTGCTCTCGGTGCCGCCGGAGACCCGCCGGTCCACGGCCGCCCCCGCTCCGCTCGCCCCCGCGGCCGGGCTGCTGCCCGCGCTCGCGGCCGTGTACCGGGCGCAGCTCGCCCGGGCGCGGGTGGCGCGCATCCCGCTGCTGTTCGTGGCCACCTTCCAGTCCGTCGGCATCCTGGTGATGATGCGGGGCGTGGTGGACGCCGGGCAGTCCTCGGAGGCGCGGTCGGTGGTCGCCGGTTCGAGCGTGCTGGTGGTGGCCTTCGTCGCGCTGAACCTGCTCGCCCAGTACTTCGGGAAGCTGCGGGCCACCGGCGGGCTCGACCACTACGCGACGCTGCCGGTGCCGGCCGCCTCGGTGGTGCTGGGGACGGCTGCCGCGTACGCCTCCTTCACCCTGCCCGGGACGCTCGCCACGGCGGCGTTCGGGGCGGTGACGTTCGGGCTGCCGCTCGGGCAGCTGTGGGTGCTGCTGGCGGTCGTGCCGCTGGCCGGGGCCGCGCTGTCGGGGCTGGGGGCGGCCTGCGGGCTGCTGGCGCCGCGGCAGGAGATCGCGACGATGCTCGGGCAGCTCGGGATGTCGGCCGCCCTGCTGCTGGGCGTGCTGCCGGCGGACCACCTGCCGCAGCCGGTGCAGTGGCTGCGGGACCTGCTGCCGTCCACGTACGGGGTGGACGCCTTCGCGCGGACCTTCGCGCCGGATCCGGACTGGGCGCTGGTGCTCGGGGACCTCGCGGTCTGCGCGGGGGTGGGTGTGGTGTCGCTGGCCGTCGCCACCTGGGCGTACCGGCGGGCGGTCTCGCGGTAGGGCGTCCCGGGCGGGAGCGTCCCGGTTCCGTGGGTACGGTGGTGGGTCGTTCGAGTGGCCGTCGTGAAACGATGGGGCCTGTGACCGTACCGAACACACCTCCGGATCCCGCCCCCGCCGATGCGCAGGCGGAGCCGGACGCAGCGCCCGACCCGTTCGCGCCGCCGGCGCACGGCGCCACCGCCTTCGGGGAGGGCGCGACTGCGCCGGGGAAGCGGCTGCTGCCGGAGGTGCGGGTCGGCGCCGGTGTCGTGGTCGCCTGTCTGGTGGTCGCACTGGTGGTGGCCGGGCTGTGGGCCTGGCTGGCGCCGAAGGTGCCGCTGCTGGTGGACGGGGACCGCATCCTCTACGCCGACCCCGAGGGCGAGCAGCGGGCCGGGGCCGACGCGGTGTTCGTGCTCATCGCCCTGGGGGCCGGGGTCCTGACCGCGCTCGGGGCCTTCCTGGCGACCCGGCGGCGCGGCGGCGGCATCGCGGTCGCGGTGGGGCTGACCTTCGGCGGGCTGCTCGGATCGATCGGGGCCTGGCGGATCGGGCGGTGGCTCGGGCCGAGCGGCGACCTGATCGGCCAGGCCCGGCGGGTCGGCGACGGCGGCCACTTCGACGCGAGCATCGACCTGGGGTCGCTGGGGGCGCTGCTGGTCTGGCCGATGACGGCGATGGTGGTGCTGCTCCTGCTCTCGGCCGCGTTCGGGAAGCGTGAGGAGGACCCGCCGCCGTACTGGGCGCCGGTCGCGCAGGCTCCGCTGGGGGTGCCGCCTACGGACACGCCTACGGACACGCCGACGGGGTCTCCGACGGGCACGCCGACGGGGCAGTGGGCCGGGCCGGGTACGGGGAGCGGCCCGGAGCGCTGACCGCGGCCCAACCGGGCGCGGGGTGGGCTCAGCGGGCCCGGTGCGGCGGGTTCGGCGGGTTCAGCGGGCGATGGCGGCGGTGTGGGCCCTGGTGAGGGCGACCAGGTCGGTGGGGGCGAGTTCCACTTCGAGGCCACGGCGGCCGGCCGAGACGTAGACGGTGGGGTGGCCGAGCGCGCTGGCGTCGACGACGGTGCGCAGCGGGCGGCGCTGGCCCAGCGGGGAGATGCCGCCGCGGACGTAGCCGCTGCTGCGCTCGGCGGCGGCCGGGTCGGCCATCGCGGCGCGCTTGCCGCCGACGGCCGCCGCCAGGGCCTTGAGGTCGAGCTGGCCGGCGACCGGGACCACGCCGACGGTGAGGGTGCCGTCCACGTCGGCGACGAGGGTCTTGAAGACCCGCTCGGGCGTGACGCCGAGGGCCTCGGCGGCCTCGCCGCCGTAGGAGGCGGCGGCCGGGTCGTGGTCGTAGGCGTGCACGGTGAACGGGACGGCGGCGGCTTCCAGGGCGACGGTGGCGGGGGTGCCCTGCCCGCCCTTCCTGCTCTTCTTGGCCATGCGGGGTCCTCGGGCTCCTCGGTCAGTTGGGGCTGAAGCGCTGGCGGGTGAGGTCGGCGGCGGGCAGCGAGGGCAGCCAGCTGAGGACGGCGGTCTCGCGGCGCAGCAGGTCGAGCTCGGCGCGCAGCCGCTGGGCGGTGTCCGGGCAGGCGAGCAGCCGCTGCTTGACCGGGGTCTCGAACACCGAGGCGGCGGCGACCAGGTAGGAGAGCACCTGGGGGTCGTCCGGGAGCTCCTGGCGGCCGACGGTGCTGGCCTCGCGGGCGCCGGCCAGGCGCTTCTGGTAGACCCGGAACGCCCGCTCGACCTCGGAGGCCAGGGCGCCGGAGCCCTCGCCGGGGAGCTCCTCGATCGGCTCGATCTCGCCGGTCAGGTACGGGCCGGAGACGTCCGCCGAGCGCAGCCGGAACCGGGTGGTGCCGGTGACCAGCAACTCGTAGCGGCCGTCCGGCTGGTGCTCGACGGAGGCGACGTCGGCGACGCACCCGATGTGGAACAGCGCCTCCAGCGGGTCCCCGGTGGCGGTGCCGAGGCCGTCCAGCGGGCCGGCCGGCCCCTCGTCCGGCCTGACCGGTGCGACCTCCCGGCCGTCCCTGATCGCGAGCACGCCGAACCGCCGGGGGGCGTCCTCGGAGCGTTCGAGCAGATCGGCGACGAGACGGCGGTAGCGCTCCTCGAAGACGTTCAGGGGCAGCACCAGGCCCGGGTAGAGCACGGTGTTCAGCGGGAAGAGCGGCAGCCGTTCTGTCACGGCGGACAGCGTAGTTCCCCGGACGGGGGCCTTGCCGCACGGATGACGAGGTCACCCGGTCGGCGGCCCCCGCCGCTGCCCGGCTCAGCCACGCTGGAGCATCCGCGTGGCGCCGGCGACGACCGTGGAGGCGAGCAACCAGCCGATGACGACCAGCCCGGCGGAGATCCACTGGGAGAGGCCGCCGGGGTTCCAGCCGCCCTGGTTGAGGTCCACGATCGGCAGCAGCTGGTTCAGGGTGAACAGCACCGCGTTCCAGTGCGGGCGCTCGTCGGCCTTGAGCGGCTCCGGCGGGTGGGTGGCGAACCAGAGGCTGCCGAGGATCCAGGCGAGCAGCAGCCACAGGCCCGCCCGGCCCGGCCGGTAGCCGTAGCCGACGGTGGCGTCCTGGACCGCGCCCCAGACGCGGGCGGGCAGCGGCAGGGTCCGGCGGCGCCGGCGCTGCTTGGCGTAGAGCACCTCGCGGGCGTCGTCGTCGGCGCCGTCGCGGCGCAGGGCGGCGGCCAGCTGCTCGTAGGACTCGGGCTGGAAGTCCACCGAGGAGCCCTCCAGCCAGGCGATCCGCTGCTGGACGGTGAACGTGCTGATCGGGCGCAGGTTGTCGTAGACGAAGCCGGTGAGGCCCAGGTGCTTGCCGAGCGGCCAGGCGTGCGGCCGGTCGACCAGGTTGCCGACCCGGGCGCGGGAGAGCGAGACGGTGCCGGTGGGGCGGAAGTCGCAGGAGAAGCGCAGCTCGGGGGTCTGGATGCGGCGCAGCGAGAGCTCGTCGTCGTCCTCCAGGTGGAACTCGCCGGAGATCAGGCAGGCGCCCTCGAAGCGGGAGTCGGACAGCCGGACCCGGCCGAAGGCCCGGAACGGGGTGACGGGGCCGTCGGGCGGCGGGACCTGGCCGTAGCCGGAGCCGTAGTAGCCGCGGGAGCCGGTCCAGCCGAGGTCGGCGGAGCCGGTCAGGTAGAGGGTGTGGCCGATGGTGACCCGGACGGCGTTGAGGCAGGTGCGGTTGTGCCGGCGGTCGGCGTGCAGCTGGGCGCCGCGCAGCGACAGCCGGCCGCCTATCCGGGCCGTGCGTATGCTCAACTCGCCCCGGGTCTCCAGGCGTTCGGCTTCGAAGTCCTGGTTGACGGTGATCCCGTCGGCGGAGACGGCCCGGCCGTAGCGGTCGCCGCCGATCCGGGCCTGGTTGAGCAGCAGGTCGGTGCCGATCTTGGCGTCGGTGAGCCGGATGCCGTCGGGGAGGCGGCAGCGGGCCAGGTGGAGGTCGCCGGTGGTGGAGAGCCGGGAGGCCTCCAGCCGGGGGATCAGGCAGTTCACGAAGCGCAGCGTCGGGGCCGAGGCCTCGGAGAGCAGGATCTTGTGCTCGAAGCGGCACTCGTGGACCTCGATGTAGCGGTCTATGGCGGCGCCGGCCAGGTTGAGCGCGCCGGTGACCAGCACGCCGCTGAACCGCAGCGAGGCGACCCGCCCGGGGGCGGGCCGCGGGCCGGCCAGCAGCAGGTGGGCGAGCACCTCGGCGCGGACGGTGCGCTCGGGGCCCCAGTCGGCGTCGCCGAAGGGGTCGTCGGCGTCCGCGTCGCCCGTTCGCAGGTCCAGGATCACACCCTGGCGGTACGCCTCCCAGAGCCGCTGCTCGACCCCGCTCCAGCCCTCCGGAGCACGCTCCGCCATGGTTTCCCCCGTCCCCCGGTCGTCTCGCCTTTCGTATCACGGACTGAAATGCGGGACCAGCGGTTCCGGCCACTCCTTACACTGGGTGGCGTGATCTCTCGAATCGACCTCCGCGGCTCGCTGGACGACCCGCGTGACCTGCTGCCCCGTGCCGAGTTCGACGTCGCGGCCGCCCTGGAGAAGGTGCGGCCGATCGCCGAGGACGTACGCCATCGCGGGGTCGCGGCGCTGATCGAGATCACCGAGCGCTTCGACGGCGTCCGGCTGGAGTCGACCCGTGTCCCGGCCGAGCAGCTCACCGCCGCGCTGGAGACGCTGGACCCGAAGGTGCGGGCCGCGCTGGAGGAGTCGATCCGCCGGGCCCGCGCCGTGCACGCGGACCAGCGCCGCACCGGGCACACCACCCAGGTGGTGCCGGGCGGCACGGTCACCCAGCGCTGGGTGCCGGTCGAGCGGGTCGGCATGTACGTGCCGGGCGGGCTGGCGGTCTACCCGTCCTCCGTGGTGATGAGCGTGGTGCCGGCCCAGGAGGCGGGCGTCAAGGGCATCGCGGTCACCTCGCCGCCGCAGAAGGAGTTCGGCGGCCGCGTCCACCCGACCATCCTGGCGGCCTGCGCGCTGCTCGGCGTGGACGAGGTCTACGCCGTCGGCGGCGCCCAGGCGGTCGCGATGTTCGCCCTCGGCACCGAGGAGTGCGCGCCGGTCAACGTGGTCACCGGCCCGGGCAACATCTACGTGGCCGCCGCCAAGCGCTACTTCGCCGGCCGGATCGGCATCGACTCCGAGGCCGGGCCGACCGAGATCGCCGTCCTCGCCGACGACAGCGCGGTGGCGTCCGACGTCGCCGCCGACCTGATCAGCCAGGCCGAGCACGGCCCGACCTCCGGCTCGGTGCTGGTCACCGACTCCCCGGCGCTCGCCGACGCGGTCGAGGCCGAGCTGGCCGGGCAGGTCGCGCGGACCAAGCACTCCGGGCGGGTGGCCGAGGCGCTGGGCGGCAAGCAGTCCGGCATCATCCTGGTCGACGACCTGGATCAGGGCCTCGCCGTGGTCAACGCGTACGCGGCCGAGCACCTGGAGATCCAGACCCGTGACGCGCACGCGGTGGCGGCCCGGGTGGTCAACGCCGGCGCGATCTTCATCGGCCGCTGGACCCCGGTCTCGCTGGGCGACTACGCGGCCGGCTCCAACCACGTGCTGCCGACCGGCGGCTGCGCCTGCCACTCCTCCGGACTGTCGGTGCAGACCTTCCTGCGCGGCGTCCAGGTCGTCGAGTACGACCGGGACGCGCTGGCGGACGTCGCCGCCCACGTGGTCAACCTGGCGAACGCCGAGGACCTGCCGGGGCACGGGGACGCGATCAAGGCCCGCTTCGACTGGACGGTGCCGGGATCGTGACTCGTATCACTCGCATCGACGACCTCCCCGTCCGGGACGAGCTGCGCGGCCAGTCCCCGTACGGCGCGCCGCAGCTGGACGTGCCCGTCCAGCTGAACACCAACGAGAACCCGTACCCGCTGCCCGAGGAGCTGGTGGCCCGGATCGCCGAGCGCGTCGCCGAGGCCGCCCGCGGGCTGAACCGCTACCCCGACCGGGACGCGGTCGAGCTGCGCGAGGGCCTCGCCGCGTACCTCACCGGGACCACGGGCTTCCCCGTCGGCCGGGCGCAGGTGTGGGCCGCCAACGGCTCCAACGAGGTGCTCCAGCAGCTGCTGCAGACCTTCGGCGGCCCCGGCCGCAGCGCGCTCGGCTTCGAGCCCTCGTACTCGATGCACGCGCTGATCTCCCGGGGCACCGGCACCGCCTGGATCTCCGGGCCGCGCAACGACGACTTCACCATCGACGTGGACGCCGCCGTCGCCGCCATCGCGGAGCACCGGCCCAACGTGGTGTTCGTCTGCTCGCCCAACAACCCGACCGGCACCGCCGTGGACGCCGACACCGTGCTGCGGCTGTACGAGGCCGCGCAGGCCGCCCGGCCCAGCCTGGTCGTGGTGGACGAGGCGTACGTCGAGTTCTCGCACCGCGCCTCGCTGCTGCCGCTGATCGAGGGCCGGCCCAACCTGGTGGTCAGCCGCACCATGTCCAAGGCCTTCGGCGCGGCCGGGCTGCGCCTGGGCTACCTGGCCGCCGACCCGGCCGTGGTGGACGCGGTGCAGCTGGTGCGCCTGCCGTACCACCTGTCCGCCGTCACCCAGGCCACCGCGCTGGCCTGCCTGGAGCACACCGACACCCTGCTCGGGTACGTCGGGAGGCTCAAGGAGGAGCGCGACCGGCTGGTCGACGCGCTGCGCGGGATGGGCCTGGAGGTCACCGACTCGGACGCCAACTTCGTCCAGTTCGGCCGCTTCGCCGACACCCACGCGGTGTGGCAGGCGATCCTCGACCAGGGCGTCCTGGTCCGCGACAACGGCGTCCCCGGGTGGCTGCGCGTCACCGCCGGCACGCCCGCCGAGAACGACGCCTTCCTGGACGCCGTCCGTCTTGCCCTCCCGTCGCCCACCCCCACCCTTGATCGAGCACGCTCCGCGCGCGCTGCCAGTCAGGAGCTGTAACCCCTCATGTCCCGCATCGGACGCGTCGAGCGCACCACCAAGGAGACCTCGGTCCTGGTCGAGATAGACCTCGACGGCACCGGGAGGACCGACATCTCCACGGGCGTCGGCTTCTACGACCACATGCTCGACCAGCTCGGCCGGCACGGCCTGTTCGACCTCACCGTCAAGACCGACGGCGACCTGCACATCGACACCCACCACACCATCGAGGACACCGCCCTCGCGCTCGGCGCCGCCTTCAAGCAGGCGCTCGGCGACAAGGTGGGCATCTACCGCTTCGGCAACTGCACGGTGCCGCTGGACGAGTCGCTCGCCCAGGTCACCGTGGACCTCTCCGGCCGGCCGTACCTGGTGCACACCGAGCCCGAGGGCATCGCGCCGATGATCGGCTCGTACGACACCACCATGACCCGGCACATCCTGGAGTCCTTCGTGGCCCAGGCGCAGATCGCGCTGCACGTCCACGTGCCGTACGGGCGCAACGCGCACCACATCGTGGAGTGCCAGTTCAAGGCGCTGGCCCGGGCGCTGCGCTACGCCGCCGAGCGCGACCCGCGCGCGGCCGGAATCCTCCCGTCGACCAAGGGTGCGCTGTGAGCAACACCGCGATGATCCTCATCTTCGTCGGCCTCTTCCTGGCCGGCGGAGTCATCTCCTTCTGGAAGCAGAAGCAGTCGAAGGGCGTCATCCTGGTGCTCGCCTTCGGCGCCGTGATGTGCCTGGCCTCCGGCCTCATGCGCCTGTAGACCCGCCGCCCGCCGCAGAGAGACTGGACACCTGAACATGGGCAAGAACGTCGTCGTCCTCGACTACGGTTCCGGCAACCTCCGCTCCGCGCAGCGCGCCCTGGAGCGGACCGGAGCGGACGTCACCGTCAGCTCCGACTACGACACCGCGATGGCCGCGGACGGCCTGCTCGTCCCCGGCGTGGGGGCCTTCGAGGCCTGCATGCGCGGACTCAGGTCCGTCCGCGGGGACTGGATCATCGGCCGCCGGCTCGCCGGGGGCCGACCGGTCATGGGCATCTGCGTCGGCATGCAGATCCTCTTCGAGAAGGGGGTCGAGCACGGCGTGGAGACGGCCGGCTGCGACGAGTGGCCGGGCACCGTGGAGCCGCTGGAGGCCCCCGTCGTCCCGCACATGGGCTGGAACACCGTGGACGCCCCCGAGGGCAGCCGGATGTTCGCCGGCCTCGACCCCGAGACCCGCTTCTACTTCGTGCACTCCTACGGGGTGCGGCACTGGGAGCTGGAGGCCCACAGCGCGCGGATCAACGCGCCGCTGGTCACCTGGGCCACCCATGGGCAGCCGTTCGTCGCGGCCGTCGAGAACGGCCCGCTCTGGGCCACCCAGTTCCACCCCGAGAAGTCCGGCGACGCCGGCGCCGCCCTGCTGACCAACTGGGTCAACACCCTCTGACTTTCTGAGAGTTGGATCTCTGATGAGCCTCGAACTGCTGCCCGCCGTCGACGTCCGCGACGGTCAGGCCGTCCGCCTGGTCAAGGGCGCCTCCGGCACCGAGACCTCCTTCGGCGAGCCGCTCGCCGCCGCCCTCGCCTGGCAGAACGCCGGCGCCGAGTGGCTGCACCTGGTCGACCTGGACGCCGCCTTCGGCACCGGCTCGAACTACGAGCTGCTGCGCGAGGTCACCGCACAGCTGGACGTCAAGGTCGAGCTGTCCGGCGGCATCCGCGACGACGAGTCGCTCGCCCGCGCGCTCGCCACCGGCTGCACCCGGGTCAACCTCGGCACCGCCGCCCTGGAGGCCCCGGAGTGGGTCGCCAAGGCCATCTCGGAGCACGGCGACAAGATCGCCGTCGGCCTGGACGTGGTCGGCACCACCCTGCGCGGCCGCGGCTGGACCCGCGACGGCGGCCAGCTCTTCGAGGTGCTGGAGCGCCTCGACCGGGAGGGCTGCGCCCGCTACGTCGTCACCGACGTCAACCGCGACGGCACCCTGACCGGCCCCAACCTCCAGCTGCTGCGCGACGTCTGCGCCGCGACCGACAAGCCCGTCGTCGCCTCCGGCGGCGTCTCCTCGCTCGACGACCTGCGGGCGATCGCCTCGCTCGTCGCCGAGGGTGTCGAGGGCGCCATCGTGGGCAAGGCACTCTACGAGCAGAAGTTCACCCTCGAAGAGGCGCTGGAGGCGGTTTCCGGATGACGGACGGTCGGATCGTACGCGGCAGGGTCGGTGGATTCTCCCCCTGGGAGGACGAGTTCGGCTACGCCCGGGCGGTCGCCGCGGGTGACCACGTGCACGTGGCCGGCTCCACCGCCTGGGTGGGCGGCCGGATCGAGCACGAGGGGGACCCGTACCGGCAGACCCTCGCCGCGTTCGGCGTCGGGCTCGAGGCCCTGGCCGCGTACGGTCTGACCGCGCAGGACGTGGTGCGCACCCGGATGTACATCACCCACGTCCGCGACGCCGAGGAGGTGGGCCGGGCCCACCGCGAACTCTTCGACGCCGCCCGCCCGGCGGCCACCATGGTGGTCGTCGAGGGACTGATCGACTCCCGGATGCTGGTCGAGGTCGAACTCGACGCGTACCGGTCCGGGCTGGCAAGGATCCTGGAAACCCAGGAGCCCCCGAAGCCCCTGGAATCCCCGGAACCCCTGGAAGGCAAACAGCCGTGACCCTCGCAGTACGTGTCATCCCCTGCCTGGACGTCGACGCCGGGCGGGTGGTCAAGGGCGTCAACTTCCAGAACCTGCGCGACGCGGGCGACCCGGTCGAGATGGCCAAGCTCTACGACGCCGAGGGCGCCGACGAGCTGACCTTCCTCGACATCACCGCCTCCTCCGGCGACCGGGAGACCACCTACGACGTGGTCCGCCGCACCGCCGAGCAGGTCTTCATCCCGCTGACGGTCGGCGGCGGCATCCGCGCCGTCGAGGACGTCGACAAGCTGCTGCGGGCCGGCGCCGACAAGGTCGGCGTCAACACCGCGGCCATCGCCCGGCCGGAGCTGGTCCGCGAGATCGCCCAGCGGTTCGGGCGGCAGGTCCTGGTGCTCTCGGTGGACGCCCGGCGCTGCCCCGAGGGCACCGAGACGCCGTCCGGCTTCGAGGTCACCACCCACGGCGGGCGGCGGGGCACCGGCCTGGACGCCGTCGAATGGGCGGGCCGCGCCGCCGAGTTGGGCGCGGGCGAGATCCTGCTCAACTCGATGGACGCGGACGGCACCAAGGACGGCTACGACCTGGAGATGATCCGGGCCGTGCGCAAGGCCGTCTCGGTGCCGGTGATCGCCTCCGGCGGGGCCGGCAAGCTCGCGGACTTCGCGCCGGCCGTCGATGCGGGCGCGGACGCCGTGCTGGCCGCCAGCGTGTTCCACTTCGGGGACCTGCGGATCGGCGAGGTCAAGGGCGCGCTGCGGGAGGCCGGGCACCCGGTGCGGTGACGCTCCGCGCGTGACGAGGGCCCGCGGTTCCGGGAATTCCGGGAACCGCGGGCCCTCGCCGTGTGCGCGGGACTCCCGCGTGTTCAGGACTCCCGTGTGCGCGGGAGCCCCGGGTGTTCAGGACTCCTGCGGTTCGCCGTGGATCAGGGCGAACGGGGCGCCGTTCGGGTCCGCCAGCCAGGCGATCCGGCCGACGTTCTCCACGTCCGAGGCCGGCATCAGCACCGAGCCGCCGGCCGCCGTCGCGGCGGCCACCCGCGCGTCCACGTCCTCGGCGGCGAAGTACGGCGTCCAGGCGGAGGGCTGCTCCGGGGACATGGTCGGGGCGATGCCGCCGAAGCTGGTCGCCTCCTGGTCGCCCTCGGCGGCGGAGAGCACCCGGTAGTTCATGCCCGGCGACGGCTCGAACTTCTGCATCCGCCAGCCGAAGAGCTTCTCGTAGAAGGCGAGGGCGACGTCCGGGGCGGAGGTGTGCAGCTCGGACCAGACCAGGGCGCCCTCCTCGGAGACGGCGCCCAGCCCGGTGGTGCCGCCGGACTGCCAGAGGGCGAACTCGGCGCCCTGGGGATCGGTGAGGGCGGCGAACCGGCCCTCCTGCATGACGTCCATCGGCGGCACCCGGACGGTCGCGCCGGCCTGCTCGGCGGCCTTCACGGTGGCGTCCGCGTCCCGGGTGCGGAAGTACGTCGTCCAGGCGGACCGCGCGCCCGGGTCGAGGTTGCCGATGGCTCCGACGGTCCTGCCGTCCAAGTGGAGGAACCCGTAGCCGCCGGCCTCGGGGATCTCCTGGAAGGTCCAGCCGAACACCTTGCCGTAGAACGCGGCGGTGGCGGGGATGTCCGGGCTGCCCAGGTCGATCCAGCAGGGCGAGCCGATGGGGAAGTCGGTGGTGAGCATTGCGGGGTGCTCCTTCGACGCGGAGGGACCGGGACGGTTCCATCGGGCGCGCCCACGCGCCACCCCGGCCACCTGCGAGTCTGCACCCGGGCCCGGACATCCGCAGCCGGAGGCCGTCCGCGCCGGACGGCCCGGGCCGCTACCGCGGCGGCAGCGGCAGCGGCAGCACGTGGCGCAGGGCCTCGACGGCGTCCGGGGCGCCGTCGACGGTGAGGGTGGTCCGGGCGCCGCGGCCGTAGGTGAAGAGGACGAGCTCGGCGGGTTCGCCAGCGAGGCGGACGGTGGGGGAGCCCGCGGGGCCGACGGTGAGGGAGCGGCCGTCGGGGTGGGTGAGGGCCAGGCGGACGGGGGACCGGCGGCCCGCCTCCATGCGGGCGATGAGGGGCAGGCGGCGCCAGAGGGCCTCGGCGCGGCCCGGCGGGACGGGCTGCGGGGTCCAGTCCTCGGCCGCGCGCAGGACGTCCTCGGCGTGGACGTAGTACTCGATGGTGTTCGCCGCCTCGTCGGCGCCGGGCAGCGCGAACGGGGAGTAGACCGGCGGACCGGCCCGGAACAGCCGCACCAGCTCCTCGTACGGCCGCTCGGCGTACTCGTCCTGCACCCGCCGCGTCCACCCGGCGAGGGCGCCGACCCGGATGCCGGCCGCCGCGTCGGGGCGGCGCTCCCGGATCACCAGGTGGGCGGCCAGGTCCCGGGTGGTCCAGCCGGCGCAGAGGGTGGGGGCGTCCGGGCCGGCGGCGGTGAGCAGCCGGGCGAGGCGGTGGCGTTCGGCGAGGGCGTGGTTCGACATGGCGTCAGCCTAGGGCCTGCCCTCGGACTCGCGGCTGCGGATCGTCGCCGGGGCCGGGTTGTCCCTCTCTCGTGGAGACGGCCCCGCCCCGGCGGCGTCCGGGAGCACCGGGGCCGACGGGTGGGGGAGCCCGCTACCTCGGCAGGTCGTCGCGCTTGATCCGGCGGTCCTTCACCAGCCAGACGCCGTCCCGCCGCACCAGGACGTCGTCGCAGGTGCTGCTGGAACGGATCGCCGGCGTGCCGCCGCGCGGGATCTCCAGCACCAACGCGTAGCTGCTGACCCGCAGTTCGTCCTCGTCGCCGGACTCGACGTCGACCATGCCGAGCCAGTGCCGGCGCTGGACGCCGCGGCGGTCGCAGTCGTCGACGACGGTATGTCAAGTCCTCTCCAGCTTCTAGGTCTTCCCGTGCGCGAGCGTGGCGACGTTCGGGGAGACGATCGCCTGGCTGAGCTTCGTCCCGGTCTCCGCGGACCGGACCCTCGTCCGGGGCGGCGCCCGGCTGCGGGGCGCCTCACCAGCGGACCGCGGAGAAGTCCACCGGCCGCGGCGCGAGCCTCCCGGTCCGCTCGGCCAGCCCGCGCAGCCGCAGCGCCATCTCGTCGGCGTCGAGCCGGCACCGCTCGCCGTGACCGGGCAGCAGCCACTCGAACCGCAGCCGGCCGACCGCCCGCGCCAGCGACCGGGCCAGCTCCTCGATCGAGTACCAGGTGACGCTGTCGGCCACCGCCAGGTCCGCCGTGGCGCGGGACCAGTAGAAGCTGTCCCCGCTGAAGCAGTACCGGTCGTCCGCCAGGTACAGCACGCTGCCCCGGGTGTGTCCCGGGAACGGCAGCGCCGTCACCCCCGGGACGACGGTCACCGGGTCGAGCCCGGTCAGCACCCGGTCGGCGTCCGGCGCCGCCTCCCGGTCGCCCGCGTGGATCCACAGCCGGGCCCCGAACCGGTCGGCCCACTGCCGGCCGTGCGCGGCGTGGTCGCGATGGGTGAGCAGCACGTCGGTGACCGCCCCGAGCGCCGCCAGCCGCTCGGCCAGGGCCGCACTCCACCGCGGCGTGTCCACCATGACCGCACCGCCGTCGGGCCGGCGCAGCAGGTACGAGGTCGCGCCCGCGGTCTTCCGCGCGTTGTGCCCGCACAGGTGCACCCACGCGTCCAGCGGCAGCGGGTACGGGTCCCCGGCCGGATCGAGCCGGCCCGACGGCGGCCGGACCGACCGGGTGGGGCAGGCATGGGCCGCCCGCAGCAGCAGCAGCTCCTCCGCCGCGTTCCGCGGCTGGCGCACCACCACCGAACGCCCGTCGGCCTCCTCGATCAGCCCGGGCGCCATCTGCCGTGCGACGTCGCAGTTCACGCACCGCTCGTCCACCTGCCAGCCGCCCCGCGCCTGTGACCTCTGCATGTACTCGGCACCCTCTTCCGGGGCGGCTCGACGACCCGGTGGCCGGGGTGCGCGGCACGGCCACCCGCCCCGCCCGGCCGCACCGCGGCGCCACCCTCGCAGCCGGGCCGCCGCGACCACCCCCATTCACCCGGCCGAAGGCGCGTCACCCGAACCCCCGTCCGCCCTCGAGAGCGACCGTTCGACCCCCGGCGCCGCCGCCCGGACGGGGCGAGTTCGGCGAACCGCCTGCCGGGGACGGGGCGGGTGGGCCATTCTCTTGGCCATGACCTCCGAGCAGCCGCCGCCCGCAGCCGGCTCCCGTCCGTCCCGGGCCCTGGTCCTCACCGTCGCCGCCGTGCTGGTCGTCCTGCTCGCGGTGGTGGCCACCGCGGTGCTGTGGCCGGACGACAGGAAGCCGGCCGCCGCGCCGCCCCCGCCCACCCCCACGGCCACGGAGACCCCGACGCCGACACCCACCCCGACGCCCACGCCGGCCAAGCCGCAGCCGCCGTACGCCTTCTTCCCGGTCGGCGCCTGCTTCGACCACCCGCAGCTGAGCCCGGTGATCACCAAGCCCGAGGAGCGGCCCTGCGCCGGCGAGCACGACGGCGAGGTGATCGCCGACCTCAGGCTCGCCGACGGCCTGACCGGTGAGATCCAGGTCGCCCTCGCCATGCGGGAGGGGTGCAAGGACGTCGAAGCCGCCGCCAGGGCCCACCAGACCGACGGACGGACCTACTACGGCCGCCAGTTCGGCCCGGCGATGGCCAACTACCAGCAGGGCTGGCGCGACTACACCTGCACCCTGGCCGTCAGCAACAAGCAGGGCGGCCCCAAGCTCACCGGGCAACTGCACTCCTAGCGGTCCCCGGTTCCCAGCGGTTCCCCCGCGGGGCGATCCGTGCCCCCGCGGGGGAGCGGGGCGGGGCACGCGGGGGCGGCGGGGCGGGCTGACACAATGGGGCTCATGTCCACCACACCCGCCACTCCCGGCAGCACCGCCCTCGCCCCCGAGATCGCCGCGCGGCTCAAGCGCACCGAGGACGGGCTGATCCCGGCCATCGCCCAGCAGTACGACACCGGCGAGGTGCTGATGCTCGGCTGGATGGACGACGAGGCGCTGCACCGCACCCTCACCACCGGCCGCTGCACCTACTGGAGCCGCAGCCGCCGTGAGTACTGGGTGAAGGGCGACACCTCCGGCCACGTCCAGGCGGTCAAGTCGGTGGCCCTGGACTGCGACGGCGACACCCTGCTGGTCAGGGTCGACCAGAGCGGCGCGGCCTGCCACACCGGCGACCGCACCTGCTTCGACGCCGACGTGCTCCCGCTGTCCTGACCCCACCCCGTCCACAACTCCAGAAGGTGCCGCCCGTCATGGATCTCGAAGCCTTCCGCAAGCTCGCCGTCGACACCCGGGTCATCCCGGTCACCCGCAGGCTCCTCGCGGACGGCCTCACCCCGATCGGCCTCTACCGCAGCCTCGCCGAGGAGCGGCCCGGCACCTTCCTGCTGGAGTCCGCCGAGCAGGGCCGCAGCTGGTCGCGCTACTCCTTCGTCGGGGTGCGCAGCGCCGCCGCGCTCACCGTCGGCCCGGACGGCGGGGCCCGCTGGCTCGGCACCCCGCCGGTCGGCATCCCCACCGACGGCGACCCGCTGGAGGTACTGCGCGCCACCCTCCAGGCGCTGCACACCCCGCGCCTGGAGGACGACGGGCTGCCGCCGCTCACCGGCGGCCTGGTCGGCTACCTCGGCTACGACATCGTCCGCCGGCTGGAGAAGCTCCCCGACCTCAACCCGGACGACCTCGGCCTGCCCGAGCTGACCATGCTGCTCGCCACCGACCTCGCCGTGCTCGACCACGTCGACGGCACGGTGCTGCTGATCGCCAACGCCGTCAACCACAACGACCTGGCGAGCGGCGTCGACGAGGCCTGGGCCGACGCGGTGGCCCGGCTGGACGCCATGGAGGCCGAGCTGTCCAAGCCGGTCGACCCGGGCCTGGCCACCTTCACCCCGGCCGGCCCCGGCGAGGTCCACTCGCCGTTCGGCGGCGCGCCGTACCGGGCCGCGGTGGAGGAGGTCAAGGAGCGGATCAGGGCCGGCGAGGCCTTCCAGGTGGTGCCCTCGCAGCGCTTCGAGGCGCCCTGCCCGGCCTCCGCGCTGGACGTCTACCGGGTGCTGCGCACCACCAACCCCAGCCCGTACATGTACCTGTTCCGCTTCCCCGGGCCGGACGGCGCCGCCGAGGGCGGCTTCGACGTGGTCGGCTCCAGCCCGGAGGCGCTGGTGAAGGTCACCGACGGCGAGGCGATGCTGCACCCGATCGCCGGGACCCGGCACCGCGGGGCCACCCCGCACGAGGACGCGGAGCTGGCAGCCGAGCTGCTCGCCGACCCCAAGGAGCGGGCCGAGCACCTGATGCTGGTGGACCTCGGCCGCAACGACCTCGGCCGGGTCTGCGAGCCGGGCAGCGTCGAGGTGGTCGACTTCATGCAGATCGAGCGCTACAGCCACGTGATGCACATCGTGTCGACCGTCACCGGCAAGGTGGCGCCCGGGCGCACCGCCTTCGACGTGCTGACCGCCTGCTTCCCGGCGGGCACCCTGTCCGGCGCGCCCAAGCCGCGGGCGATGCGGATCATCGAGGAGCTGGAGCCCACCCGCCGCGGCCTGTACGGCGGCTGCGTCGGCTACCTGGACTTCGCCGGGGACTCGGACACCGCGATCGCGATCCGCACCGCGGTGCTGCGCGACGGCACTGCGTACGTGCAGGCCGGTGCCGGCGTGGTCGCCGACTCCGACCCGCACGGCGAGGACACCGAGTGCCGCAACAAGGCGGCCGCCGTGCTGCGGGCCGTCGCCACCGCCAATACGCTGCGGAGGCCGGAACTGTCCTGAGGCGCGAGGAGGCGGCCGGGATGCCCGAGGTGCCGTACGACGAGCTGCGCTGGGCGGTCGTGCTCGGCGCCGCCGGACAGCTCGGCGAGCAGCCGGCCGGGCACGGGCGGGTGCTGTCGGGGGTGGCGATCGACTTCCCGGCGGCGCCCGGCGGGCCGGACCCGGTGGTGCTCGCTCCCGACCTGGCCGTGCTCGCCCGGGACGCCTTGCGCGGCGGGCGGGGCCGGTTCGGCGCGGCCGGGGTCGAGGCGGTGCTGGAGGTGGCCCGGCCCGGGCTGGCGGAGGCGGCGGGGGCGTACGCGCGCGGCGGCGTGCCGCTGTACCTGGTGGTCGATCCGGCGGCGGCGGTCTGCACCCTGCACACCGCGCCGTCCCCCGAGGGCGTGTACCGGGAGGCCGAGCGGGTGCCCTTCGGCAACGACCTGTTCCTGGCGCTCGGCGGCCGCACGGCGGTGCTGCGGACGGACGAGTTCCCGACGCCGTCACCCGCCTCGTCCGCCGCCCCGCGCACCGCCCCGCACCCCGTCCCGTTCCCCACCCCGGGTACGGACCCGGGCGTCGGCCGGGGGATAGTGGACGGGTGACCGCAGAGCAGACTCCCGCCCCCGCCGCCCCCAGCCGCCGCACCCTCGGCGTGATGCTGCTGCTGACCGTGCTGAGCGCCGTCCTGGTGCTGACCGCGGCCGGGCGGACCTGGGCCGAGGGCCGGGCCGGCACCCTGGACGTGTCCGTCACCGGCGGCAAGATCTCCGAACTGCCCGGCGGGCTGGCCCTGGTGGGCCTCGCCGCGGCCGTCGCGGTGTTCGCGGTGCGCGGCGTCGGACGGCTGGCGGTCGGTGCGCTGACCCTGCTGGCCGGGCTCGGCGCGGCCGCCGCCTCGGTGGCCGGGGCGGGCGACACCGCCGCGCTGGACGCCGAGGCCGCCCGCAAGCTGGCGCTGACCGGGTCGACGGCCACCGAGGTCGCGCACACCGCCTGGCCGTGGGTCGCGCTGGTCGGCGGGCTGCTGCTGGCCCTGGCCGGAGTGCTCACCCTGCGGTACGGCCGGGGCTGGCCGGCCATGGGCAGCCGCTACGAGGCGCCGACCCGCAAGGCCCCGGTGAAGTCCGACACGCCGGGCGACCTGTGGAAGGCGCTGGACCGGGGCGAGGACCCGACCGCGGTGTGAGCCGCGGGCATGTGACGCGATAGACCCGCCACCCGCTTTGGGCCACCGGTGTGTGGCCCGGCACAATGGAACCCGTCAACCCGCCGGCGGCCCCGCAGGCCCGGCCGGGCCCCGAGAGCCAAGGAGCACCACTCAGATGGCAGCAGCAGCACACGGCCACACCCCCGCCGCCTGGACCGGCGTCGTCATCTCCTTCGTCGGCTTCGGCGTCGCGGGCGTCGCGATGATCCTGCCGTCGGTGCTGCTCGTCTGGGTCGGCCTGGCGGTCGTCCTGGCCGGCGGCGTGGTCGGCAAGGCCATGTCCCTCGCGGGCATGGGCAAGCAGGCCAGCAGCAACGTGTACAAGTCGGCCGAGGAGCAGATCGCGGCCCGTGAGGCCCGCGCCGCCGTCGCCGCCTGACGAACGGCTCGTCGCACCACACGTTTGTCGTACATCGGAACGGCGGGCGCGCCACGCCCGCCGTTTCGTCGTGTCCGGGCCCGACCCGGGCAGAATCGGGGCGTGACCTCCGCCCCCACCGCCTCCGCCCCGCCGCCCGTGCTGCGCCGGCTGAGCCCGCCGCTGACCGCGCTGGCGGCGGTGGCCGTCCCCGCCGCGTACGTCGCCGTGGTGGACCCGAACACCCCCGGGCACTACCCCGACTGCCCGTTCCTGACCGCCACCGGCTGGTGGTGCCCGGGCTGCGGGGGGCTGCGCTGCGTCCACGCGCTGACCCACGGGGACCTCACCGGGGCCCTGCACGACAACGCCGTCCTGGTCCTGCTGTCCGGGGTGCTGGCGGTGCTCTGGCTGCGCTGGGGCTGGGCCGCGCTGACCGGCGGTCCGCCGCCGAGGGTCACCGTCGGGGCCCGGCGCTGGGCGCTGATCGCCCTGCTGGTGCTGGTGTTCACCGTGGTGCGGAACTCGTCGATCGGTGCCGGGCTGGCACCGCCGCTGGTCTGATCCGGCCACGCGGGCGCCCCTTCCGGCCACCGGATTCCGGCCACCGGACCGCCGCCCCTCCCGGACCGCCGTCGCCGGGCTCGAAGAGCGGCCGGAAACCAGTGCGAAGACCGGCCGAAAACCGGTGCGGGGTCGGTGAAGCCGCAGCTCGGGGCCGTTGCCGCGGACGTCCGGTCCGCGAGACGCGGCTCGAACCGATGCGCCCCCCGCCGCCGGGTGCCGATACCATCGAAGAGCCGGTGGGCTGTCGCCCGCCGGCTCACGCCGACCAACTGGCAGAAAAGATGGGGGCTCCTGAGTGAGTGTGCTCGACTCGATCATCGAAGGGGTCCGCGAGGACCTCGCCGAGCGGCAGGCCCGGGTCTCCCTGGACGAGCTCAAGGAGCTCGCCGCCAGGGCCCCGGAGGCCAAGGACGGCGTCGCCGCCCTCAGGGGCGACGGGGTCCGGGTGATCTGCGAGGTGAAGCGCTCCAGCCCGTCCAAGGGCGCCCTGGCCTCGATCGCCGACCCGGCCGCCCTGGCGGTCGACTACGCGGCCGGCGGTGCGGCCGCGATCAGCGTGCTGACCGAGCGGCGCCGCTTCGGCGGCTCGCTGGCCGACCTCGACGCCGTCCGCGCCGCGGTGGACACCCCGGTCCTGCGCAAGGACTTCATGGTCACCGCCTACCAGCTGTGGGAGGCCCGCGCGCACGGCGCCGACCTCGCGCTGCTGATCGTCGCCGCCCTCGACCAGCCGGCCCTGGTGTCGCTGATCGAGCGCGCCGAGTCGATCGGCCTCACCCCGCTGGTGGAGGTGCACGACGAGGAGGAGATCAAGCGCGCGGTGGACGCCGGCGCCCGGATCATCGGCGTCAACGCCCGCAACCTCAAGACGCTCGAAGTGGACCGCAACACCTTCGAGAACGTCGTCCACGCCATCCCGGACGGCATCGTCAAGGTCGCCGAGTCCGGCGTGCGCGGCCCGCTGGACGTGATCAACTACGCCAACCTGGGCGCCGACGCGGTGCTGGTCGGCGAGACCCTGGTGACCGGCAAGGACCCGCGCGCCGCGGTCGCCGACCTGGTCGCCGCCGGGGCCCACCCCGCCGTCCGGCACAAGGACTGACGCCGCCCGATGAAGATCGCCGCCCGACTCGCCCCCGGTTGCCGCCCGCGCGGCTGCCGCGCACCCGCACGCCGGGTGCTGGGGCGTCGGGTGCGGTACGTCATCGGGTGCGAGCCCGGACAGGTGCCGGGACGGCGATGGCGCGTGACGTCCGGCTGACCGGCCCACCAGCCGGGACGGCCGAGAAGACGTCATCGTCGTTCATCTCCGTTCAAGGGAAACCACCATGTCCGAGAAGGACTACCTGCCCGGTGCCCAGGTGCCGGACGCGCGCGGCTACTTCGGCGCGTACGGCGGCCGCTTCATCCCCGAGGCGCTGGTCGCCGCGGTCGAGCAGGTCGCCGAGGAGTACGAGAAGGCCAAGGCCGACCCGGCCTTCGCCGCCGAGCTCGACGCGCTGCTCAAGGACTACACCGGGCGCCCGAGCCCGCTGACCGACGTGCACCGCTTCTCCGCCGAGGCGGGCGGCGCGCGCATCCTGCTCAAGCGCGAGGACCTCAACCACACCGGCTCGCACAAGATCAACAACGTGCTGGGCCAGGCGCTGCTCACCAAGCGGATGGGCAAGACCCGGATCATCGCCGAGACCGGCGCCGGCCAGCACGGCGTGGCCACCGCGACCGCCTGCGCGCTGTTCGGCTTCGACTGCACCATCTACATGGGCGAGGTCGACACCGAGCGCCAGGCGCTCAACGTCGCCCGGATGCGGATGCTCGGCGCCGAGGTGGTGGCCGTCAAGTCCGGCAGCCGGACGCTCAAGGACGCCATCAACGAGGCGTTCCGGGACTGGGTCGCCAACGTCGACTCCACCCACTACCTGTTCGGCACCGTCGCCGGGCCGCACCCGTTCCCGATGATGGTCCGGGACTTCCACCGGATCATCGGGGTCGAGGCGCGGCAGCAGGTGCTCGACCGGACCGGCCGGCTGCCCGACGCGGTCGTGGCCTGCGTCGGCGGCGGCTCCAACGCGATGGGGATCTTCCACGAGTTCATCCCGGACGCCGGGGTGCGGCTGGTCGGCTGCGAGGCGGCGGGCGAGGGCGCCGAGACGCCCCGGCACGCGGCCACCCTCACCAAGGGCGACCCGGGGGTGCTGCACGGCTCCCGGACGTACGTCCTGCAGGACGAGGACGGGCAGACCATCGAGTCGCACTCGATCTCGGCGGGCCTGGACTACCCGGGCGTCGGCCCGGAGCACGCCTGGCTGAAGGACACCGGGCGGGCGGAGTACCGGCCGGTCACCGACGCCGCCGCGATGCAGGCGCTGCGGCTGCTGTCCCGCACCGAGGGGATCATCCCGGCCATCGAGAGCGCCCACGCGCTCGCCGGGGCGCTGGAGCTGGGGCGTGAGCTCGGGCCGGAGGCGACCATCCTGGTCTCGCTGTCGGGACGCGGGGACAAGGACATGCACACCGCGGCCCAGTACTTCGGACTGTACGACGAGCAGGCCGGCGGCTCGGGCGACGCCTCCGCCGAGGGGGGTAAGTGACCATGACTTCCAAGCTGAGCACCGGCAAGCTGAGCGGCCGGCTGGCGGCCGCCAAGGCCGAGGACCGGGCCGCGCTGATCGGGTACCTGCCGGCCGGGTTCCCGACCGTGGACGGCGGCATCCGGGCGATCAACGCGCTCATCGAGGGCGGCTGCGACGTGGTCGAGGTCGGGCTGCCGCACTCCGACCCGGTGCTGGACGGCGCGGTCATCCAGACCGCCGACGACATCGCCCTGCGCGGCGGCGTGCGGATCAAGGACGTGCTGCGGACCGTCCGGGAGGTCGCCGCGGCGCACCCCGAGGCCGCGGTGCTCGTGATGACGTACTGGAACCCGGTCGACCGCTACGGCGTGGCACGCTTCGCGGCCGACCTGGCGGCCGCGGGCGGTGCCGGGTGCATCCTGCCGGACCTGCCGGTGGAGGAGTCCGAGGAGTGGCGCAAGGCGGCGGACGAGCACGGTCTCGACACCGTGTTCGTGGTCGCCCCCAGCAGCAAGGACGCCCGGCTGGCGGAGGTCACGGCGGCCGGCAGCGGCTTCGTGTACGCGGCCGCGGTGATGGGCGTGACCGGGACGCGGTCCGCCGTCGGGTCGATGGCCGAGGACCTGGTCGCCCGGACCAGGGCGACGACGGACCTGCCGGTCTGCGTCGGGCTCGGGGTCTCGGACGCGGTGCAGGCGGCGGAGGTCGCCCGGTTCGCGGACGGGGTGATCGTCGGGTCGGCGTTCGTCAAGCGGATCCTGGCCGCCGGCGAGGACGAGACCGCCGCGCTGGACGCGGTGCGGGCCCTGGCCGGGGAACTGGCCGAGGGCGTGCGCAGGCACTGACGCGCGGTAGGGACATCCGGCCGACGGCCCCCCACTCCACCGGGAGTGGGGGGCCGTCGGCGTTCCATCCGGCCTCGCCGGTCCGCTGCGGGGCGCGGGCACGGGCGCGCGGCTCCGCTCCGCGCTCCCGGCCGGGCTCGCGGACCCGAACGGGTGAACAAGGGGTGGGGACACGCATCAGCCGGGGTTGACGGACGTTGAGAGGAGGGACGAGTGCACGAACGGTTTCGCGGTCGAGCGGAAGGGGTGAGCCGGTGCGGAGTCTCCAGCGGGCCGTCCTGCTGCGGGCGGCGACGGCCGTGTTGGTGCTCGGCGGCGCCGTCGGGGTGCACGTCCAGGTGGGGCACGCGCTGGCCAGACGGGGGGCCGAGCGGGCGGAGCGGGAGGCGGTGGCGTGCGCGGAGGCGGCCCGGCACCCCGACCTGTTCGAGGCGGGGTGGCCGGCGGGGTGCCGCTGACGCACGGATGTTCGTCACATCCGGACAGAGCGTCACTCATCCGGCTTAATTCCTGAATGCGGAGGAACCACTCTTCATCCCTCACGGTTCATCAGGGAGTGAACGAGCTTCCCGAGGGGGTTTCCCTGATGACCGCGCAGCCCGAGGGCTCCGCGCCCACGCCGACGGCGCGCCGGCCCGTGCCGGCCTGGAGCGAGTGGCTCGGCACGGTCGTCCGGATCGGGCTCGCGGTGGTCTGGGGGTGGGCCGGGCTGGCGAAGGTCTCCGATCCGGCGGAGGCCGCGCAGGCCGTCCGCGCCTACGAGATCCTCCCCGAAGGGCTGGTCAAGCCGATCGGCTACGCCCTGCCGTTCCTGGAGCTGGCGCTGGCCGTGCTGCTGCTGGTGGGCCTCGGTGTCCGATTGGTGGCCGGGATCTCCGCCGTGCTGCTGCTGGTCTTCATCGCCGGGATCGCCTCCGCCTGGGCGCGCGGCATCTCGATCGACTGCGGCTGCTTCGGCGGCGGCGGCCACGTCGACGAGTCCCAGACGAAGTACCTCCAGGAGATCCTGCGCGACACCGGGTTCCTGCTGATGGCCGGATGGCTGCTCTGGCGGCCCCGCACCCGGCTGTCGGTGGACGGCTGGCTGGCGAGCTGACCCCACCCGCCCCCACGACCCCGCCCCCACACCCCGCACCCCGACGAAGGCCCCCGACCGTGGACGTCAACGCAATGAGCGAGAAGAACCAAGAAGGCAAGCGCACCGCCCGCGAGCGGATGCTGGAGCAGCGGGCGGCCGACGAGGCCACCTCCAAGCGCAGGAAGAAGCTGATCGTCGGCGGCTCCGTGCTCGCGGTGATCGCCGCCGCGGTGATCACCGGCGTCGTGGTGCAGAACCAGCGCTCCAAGCCGGAGACGCCCGCCGCCGCCCCGGCCGGGACGATCGGCGACAAGAACCTGGTCGTCCCCGTCGGCGCCGCCGACGCGCCCTCCGTCCTCACGGTCTACGAGGACCCGCGCTGCCCCGCCTGCGGCACCTTCGAGCGCGAGTTCTCGTCCACCATCGACCAGATGGAGGACGCCGGGAAGATCTACACCAACTACCACATCGTGTCGTTCATCGACCGGGCCGTGGGCGGCAAGGGCTCCAAGACCGCCGCCAACGCGCTCGGCTGCGCCCAGGACGCCGGGCACTTCCGGGACTTCCACGACGTGCTGTACCGCAACCAGCCGGACGAGACCAACGACGCCTTCGGCGACAAGAACGTGCTGCTCGGCCTCGCCAAGCAGGTCAACGGCCTGGACACGCCCGAGTTCCAGGCCTGCGTCAACGACAACAAGTTCGGCGGGTGGGTGGCCGCGGTGCAGCAGGACTTCGACAAGTCCAGCTTCAAGTCCACCCCGACGGTGCTGCTCAACGGCCAGCCGATCTACCCGAAGAACGGCAGCGAGGAGATCACCCCCGCCAACCTGGCGAAGTGGGTGGACGCCGCGAACCAGGGCAAGCAGCTGGGCACGGCGGGTTCGCACGGGCAGAGCCCGGCGCCGACCAGCGTCGCTTCGGAGGCCAACAACCCGTCGCCGACGGCCGGCTGAGCCCGTTCCACCGTGCCGCCCCCTCCCCGTCCGGAGGGGGCGGCGCCGTCCGTTGTTCGGTTTCTGTGACCCCAGGGGTGTCCGAGCGGGCGGCCGGACCCTGTAGCGTCGGAACTGCCATGGATATCGCCTACATTCCCAGCCCGTCGCGGGGCGTCCTGTACCTCGGACCGATCCCGCTGCGCGCCTACGCCTTCTGCATCATCCTCGGTGTCGTCGTCGCCGTCTGGCTCGGCAGCAAGCGCTGGGTCGCCCGGGGCGGTGCCAAGCACACCGTCGGCGACATCGCCGTGTGGGCCGTGCCGTTCGGCCTGGTCGGCGGCCGCCTCTACCACGTGATCACCGACGGTGGCCGACTGTACTTCGCCGAGGGGAAGAACCCCTGGGACGCCCTCAAGATCTGGGAAGGTGGCCTCGGCATCTGGGGCGCGGTCGCGCTGGGCGCGGTCGGCGCCTGGATCGGTGCCCGTCGCCGCGGCGTGCCGCTGCCCGCGTACGCCGACGCCATCGCGCCGGGCATCGCGCTCGCGCAGGCGCTGGGCCGCTGGGGCAACTACTTCAACCAGGAGCTGTACGGCCGGTCGACGACCCTGCCGTGGGGCCTGGAGATCGACAAGACGCTGGCGAACGGCGAGGTCGTGAAGGGCGTCTACCACCCGACCTTCCTGTACGAGTCGCTGTGGTGCGTCGGTGTCGCGCTGCTGGTGATCTGGGCGGACCGCCGCTTCACGCTGGGCCACGGCCGGGTGTTCGCGCTGTACGTGGCCGCGTACACGGTGGGCCGGTTCTGGATCGAGTGGCTGCGGATCGACGACGCCCACGTCTACTTCGGCCTGCGGCTGAACGACTGGGTGTCCATCGCGGTGTTCGCGGGCGCGGTGGCGTACTTCGTGATCGTGGGCCGGACGCGGCCCGGGCGGGAGGACCCGGCGAGCATCGACCCGGCCGCGCACCTGGCGGAGGACGCCGAACCCGGCGACCAGGGCGGGAAGAGCGCCGGGGAGAAGGCCGAGGGGAAGGTCGACGGGAAGACCGCGGACAAGGCCGTGGAGAAGGCCGACGGAAAGCCGTTGCTGCGCGAGCCGGCCGGGCCCGTGGACGGTGAACCGGCCGCCGGGACGGCCGGCAAGGACGCCAAGAACCCGATCTGACCAGGGGTTTCCCCCCGACTGAGGCCACCCTTCGCGAACGCCGCGAAGGGTGGCCTCAGTGGTGTTCGGACAGCCTTACTTTGCTGGAAATGCCCAGGTCAGGCGGGCTACGGTCAGGGCCGAGGAACGACGACGGAGGGGAAGAGACGATGAGTGCGACCGCTGTGGAGGCCGACGCCGGACACCAGCCGCGGATACCCGCGGCCGACCACCACCGGGATGTCAACGGCGGCTGGCTGCGGCCGGCCGTGTTCGGCGCGGTGGACGGACTGGTGTCCAACTTCGCGCTGATGACCGGCGTGGTCGGCGGTGCGGCGTCCAACGGGACGGTGATCCTCACCGGACTGGCGGGCCTGGCGGCCGGCGCCTGCTCGATGGCGGCGGGGGAGTACACCTCGGTGGCCTCGCAGCGGGAGCTGGTGCAGGCCGAGATCGAGGTCGAGCGGCTGGAGCTGAGCCGCAACCCGCACGGCGAGCTGGCCGAGCTGGCCCAGCTGTACGTCTCGCGCGGGGTGGACCCGGAACTGGCCCACGAGGTGGCCCGGCAGCTGTCCGCGGACCCGGAGCTGGCCCTGGAGGTGCACGCCCGCGAGGAGCTGGGCGTCGACCCGACCGACCTGCCCTCGCCGCTGGTGGCGGCCGGCTCGTCGTTCCTGTGCTTCGCGCTCGGCGCGCTGCTGCCGCTGCTGCCGTACCTGCTGGGGGCGACCGCGCTGCTGCCCGCCCTGCTGCTGGCGGGGGCCGGACTGTTCCTGTGCGGCGTGGTGGTGGCCCGGGTGACGGCCCGCAGCTGGTGGTTCAGCGGGCTGCGGCAGCTGGTGCTGGGCGGCGCGGCCGCCGGGGTGACCTACCTGCTCGGGTGGCTGATCGGCGGCCACGTGGGCTGAGCGCGGCAGTGCATGACTATGCTGACGAGTGCGTGACGTTTCACACATGAGCGCCGGGCGGCGCCTGGCAGTGTCTCATCATTCGGGCCCCCGAGCCGCGGATTCGCATCCGCGGACGGGCTCCCGGAATGGAATCCCAGGCACCCATGATCGGCTTCCGTGACCAGCCGGTTTCGCCACTGTTTCAGGCCGTGGACGGTTGGGCACAATCGTCGGGACGTGCACTGTGGCGCGTCCTCTCGCACCCCCCTGACCTGCGCGTCGTCCCGCCATCTGGACGGGATATTTCCGCTTCTCGGGATCACGGGCATCATGTAACTTGCACGACACCGCACACCATCGCATCAGGGCCAACGTCGTCCCTACTTGCACCAACTTGCCGAAAGACGACGACGGGAGAGCCGATGCTGTCTGCATCCATGCACTCCGCCAACGAGCTCCAGGCCGGCACCGCCCGCCGGCCCTACGCGCTCGTGCCGGATGCGCGACCTGCTGCTCAGGGCCTGTACGACCCGCGGAACGAGCACGACGCCTGTGGCGTCGGTTTCGTCGCCACGCTGACCGGCATCGCCGACCACACCATCGTCGAGCAGGCGCTGAACGTCCTGCGCAACCTGGAGCACCGCGGCGCCACCGGCGCCGAGCCCGACTCCGGCGACGGTGCGGGCATCCTGACCCAGGTCCCGGACGCCTTCCTGCGCGGGAAGGTCGACTTTGACCTCCCGGCCGCCGGCGCCTACGCCGTCGGCATCGCCTTCCTGCCGGACGAGGACGCCGCCGCCGACGCCGCCGCCGCGCACGTCGAGGCCATCGCGGCCGAGGAGGACCTGACCGTCCTCGGCTGGCGCGACGTCCCCGTCACCCCGGACCTGCTCGGCGCCACCGCACGCGGCGTGATGCCGCGCTTCCGGCAGCTCTTCCTGGCGAAGGACGGCCTGGCCGGCATCGAGCTGGACCGGATCGCCTTCGTGGTCCGCAAGCGCGCCGAGCGCGAAGCAGGGCTGTACTTCCCGTCGCTGTCCGCGCGCACCATCGTCTACAAGGGCATGCTGACCACCGGCCAGCTCGAGCCCTTCTTCCCCGACCTGTCGGACCGCACCTACGCCTCCGCGATCGGCCTGGTGCACTCCCGGTTCTCCACCAACACCTTCCCGAGCTGGCCGCTCGCCCACCCGTACCGCTTCGTCGCGCACAACGGCGAGATCAACACCGTCAAGGGCAACCGCAACTGGATGCGGGCCCGCGAGTCGCAGCTCGCCACCGACCTCATCCCGGCCGACAGGAACGGGCGGGGTCTCGAGCGGATCTTCCCGATCTGCACCCCCGAGCACTCCGACTCCGCCTCCTTCGACGAGGTCCTGGAACTGCTCCACCTCGGCGGCCGCTCCCTGCCGCACGCGGTGCTGATGATGATCCCGGAGGCGTGGGAGAACCACGCCACCATGAGCCCCGACCGCCGCGCCTTCTACCAGTACCACTCCAACCTGATGGAGCCCTGGGACGGCCCGGCCTGCGTCACCTTCACCGACGGCACCCGGATCGGCGCCGTGCTCGACCGCAACGGCCTGCGCCCCGCCCGGTACTGGATCACCGAGGACGGCCTGGTCGTCCTCTCCTCCGAGGTCGGCGTGCTCGACATCGACCAGGAGAAGGTCACCAAGAAGGGCCGCCTCCAGCCCGGCCGGATGTTCCTGGTGGACACCACCGAGGGCCGCATCGTCGAGGACGACGAGATCAAGTCCGCCCTCGCCGCCGAGCACCCCTACGAGGAGTGGGTCGAAGGCGGACAGATCCAGCTCGCCAAGCTCCCCGAGCGCGAGCACATCGCCCACACCCACGCCTCCGTCACCCGCCGCCAGCAGACCTTCGGCTACACCGAGGAGGAACTGCGCGTCATCCTCGCCCCGATGGCGCGCACCGGCGCCGAGGCGCTCGGCTCGATGGGCACCGACTCGCCCATCGCCGCGCTGAGCGAGAAGCCCCGTCTGCTGTTCGACTACTTCGTGCAGCTCTTCGCGCAGGTCACCAACCCGCCGCTGGACGCCATCCGCGAGGAACTCGTCACCTCGCTGCTCTCCAACCTCGGCCCCGAGGGCAACCTGCTGACCGCCGAGGCCGCGTCCTGCCGCTCGGTCGGCATCACCTTTCCGGTGATCGACAACGACGAACTGGCCAAGCTCGTCCACATCAACGCCGACGGCGACCAGCCCGGCCTCAAGGCCGTCACGCTCTCCGGCCTCTACAAGGTCGCCTCCGGCGGCGAGGGCCTCGCCGCCCGCCTCGCCGAGATCGCCGCCGAGGCCGACGCGGCGATCGCCGACGGCGCCCGGATCATCGTGCTCTCCGACCGGCACTCCGACGCCGAGCACGCCCCGATCCCCTCGCTGCTGCTCACCTCGGCCGTCCACCACCACCTGATCCGCACCAAGCAGCGCACCCAGGTGTCCCTGCTGGTCGAGGCCGGCGACGTCCGCGAGGTGCACCACGTCGCCCTGCTGATCGGCTACGGCGCCGGGGCGGTCAACCCGTACCTGGCGATGGAGACGGTCGAGGACCTCGTCGCCCAGGGCGTCTTCATCCAGGGCCTCGAGGCCGAGAAGGCCATCAGGAACCTGATCAAGGCACTCGGCAAGGGCGTCCTCAAGGTCATGTCCAAGATGGGCATCTCGACCGTCGCCTCCTACCGCGGCGCCCAGGTCTTCGAGGCCATCGGCCTCGCCCAGGACCTCGTCGACGGCTACTTCGCCGGCACCACCACCAAGCTCGGCGGCATCGGCCTGGAGGAGATCGCCCGCGAGACCGCCGCCCGCCACGCCAAGGCGTACCCGGCCTCCGGCATCCCGGCCGCGCACCGCGCCCTGGAGATCGGCGGCGAGTACCAGTGGCGCCGCGAGGGCGAGCCGCACCTGTTCGACCCGGACACCGTCTTCCGCCTCCAGCACGCCACCCGCAACCGCCGGTACGACATCTTCAAGCAGTACACGGACCGGGTGAACGAGCAGTCCGAGCGGCTGATGACCCTGCGCGGCCTGTTCCGGCTGGACGGCCTCGACCGGGAGCCGATCCCGGTCGAGGAGGTCGAGCCCGTCTCCGAGATCGTCAAGCGCTTCTCCACCGGCGCCATGTCCTACGGCTCGATCTCGCGCGAGGCCCACGAGACCCTGGCCATCGCGATGAACCGCCTCGGCGGCAAGTCCAACACCGGCGAGGGCGGCGAGGACCCGGACCGCCTGTACGACCCGGAGCGCCGCTCCGCGATCAAGCAGGTCGCCTCCGGCCGCTTCGGCGTCACCTCCGAGTACCTGGTCAACGCCGACGACATCCAGATCAAGATGGCCCAGGGCGCCAAGCCCGGCGAGGGCGGCCAGCTGCCCGGCCACAAGGTCTACCCGTGGGTCGCCAGGACCAGGCACTCCACCCCCGGCGTCGGCCTGATCTCCCCGCCCCCGCACCACGACATCTACTCGATCGAGGACCTCGCCCAGCTGATCCACGACCTCAAGAACGCCAACCCGGCGGCCCGCATCCACGTGAAGCTGGTCTCCGAAGTCGGCGTCGGCACGGTCGCGGCGGGCGTCTCCAAGGCCCACGCCGACGTGGTCCTGGTCTCCGGACACGACGGCGGCACCGGCGCCTCGCCGCTCACCTCGCTCAAGCACGCCGGCGGCCCCTGGGAACTCGGACTCGCCGAGACCCAGCAGACCCTGCTGCTCAACGGCCTGCGCGACCGCATCGTCGTCCAGACCGACGGCCAGCTGAAGACCGGCCGCGACGTGGTGATCGCCGCGCTGCTCGGCGCCGAGGAGTTCGGCTTCGCGACCGCCCCGCTGGTCGTCTCCGGCTGCATCATGATGCGCGTCTGCCACCTGGACACCTGCCCGGTCGGCGTCGCCACCCAGAACCCGGTGCTGCGCGAACGGTTCTCCGGCAAGCCCGAGTTCGTCGTCAACTTCTTCGAGTTCATCGCCGAGGAGGTCCGGGAGATCCTGGCCTCGCTGGGCCTGCGCTCGATCGAGGAGGCCGTCGGCCACGCCGAGCACATCGACGCCCGCGCCGCGATCGACCACTGGAAGGCCGCCGGGCTCGACCTCGCCCCGCTGTTCCACGTGCCGGACCTGCCCGAAGGGGCCGCCCGCCACCGCACCACCGCCCAGGACCACGCGCTCGACAAGGCCCTGGACAACCAGCTCATCGAGCTCGCCCAGGACGCCCTGGAGCGCGGCGAGACCGTCCGCATCGAGCTGCCGATCCGCAACGTCAACCGCACGGTCGGCACCATGCTCGGCCACGAGGTCACCAAGCGGTACCGCGGTGAGGGCCTGCCCGAGGGGACCATCGACGTCACCTTCACCGGCTCCGCCGGGCAGTCCTTCGGCGCGTTCCTGCCGCGCGGCGTGACCCTTCGACTGGAGGGCGACGCCAACGACTACGTCGGCAAGGGCCTCTCCGGCGGCGTCGTCGTCGTCCGCCCGGCCCGCGAGGCGGCCGCCATCGGCAACGACGCGCAGAACCACGTCATCGCCGGCAACACCATCGGCTACGGCGCCACCTCCGGCCGCGTCCACCTGCGCGGCAAGGCCGGCGAACGCTTCGCCGTCCGCAACTCCGGGGCCACCCTCGTCGTCGAGGGCGTGGGCGACCACGGCCTGGAGTACATGACCGGCGGCCGGGTCGTCGTCCTCGGCGAGACCGGACGCAACCTCGCGGCGGGCATGTCCGGCGGCATCGCGTACGTCCTGGACCTGCGCCCCGCCAACGTCAACGACGGCATGGTGGGCATCGAGGCCCCCACCGCCGCCGACCGCGACTGGCTGCGCGAGACCGTGCAGCAGCACTACGAGGAGACCGGCTCCACCGTCGCCGCCGAGCTCCTGGCGGACTGGGGCAGCGGGGTCTCCCGCTTCTCCAAGATCATGCCGACCGACTACAAGGCAGTGCTCGCCGCCAAGGACGCCGCTGAGCGCGACGGCCTCTCCGAGGCCGAGACCACCGCGAAGATGATGGAGGCGGCTAATGGCTGACCCCAAGGGCTTCCTGACCACGCCCAAGCAGCTGGCGGAGCGCCGCCCGGTCGACGTCCGGATCAAGGACTGGAACGAGGTCTACGTCGAACGCAGCCTCCTGCCGATCATCACCAAGCAGGCCGGCCGCTGCATGGACTGCGGCATCCCCTTCTGCCACAACGGCTGCCCGCTCGGCAACCTCATCCCCGAGTGGAACGACCTCGCCTACCGGGACGACTTCGTCGGCGCCATCGAGCGGCTCCACGCCACCAACAACTTCCCGGAGTTCACCGGCCGCCTCTGCCCGGCCCCGTGCGAGTCCGCGTGCGTCCTCGGCATCAACCAGGACGCGGTGACCATCAAGAACGTCGAGGTCACCATCATCGACAAGGCCTGGGACCGCGGCGGGGTCACCCCGCAGGTGCCCGAGCGGCTCTCCGGCAAGACCGTCGCCGTCGTGGGCTCGGGACCGGCCGGCCTCGCCGCCGCCCAGCAGCTCACCCGGGCCGGGCACACCGTCGTCGTGTACGAGCGCGCCGACCGGATCGGCGGACTGCTGCGCTACGGCATCCCCGAGTTCAAGATGGAGAAGCGCCACATCAACCGCCGCATCGAGCAGATGCGGGCCGAGGGCACCCGGTTCCGCACCGGCGTCCACGTCGGCGAGGACATCACCGGACAGCAGCTGCGCGAGCGCTTCGACGCCGTGGTCCTCGCGGCCGGCGCCACCACCGCCCGCGACCTGCCGGTGCCCGGACGCGAGCTCAAGGGCGTCCACCAGGCCATGGAGTACCTGCCGCTGGCCAACAAGGTGCAGGAGGGCGACTTCGTGGAGTCGCCGATCAGCGCCAAGGGCAAGCACGTCGTCGTGATCGGCGGCGGCGACACCGGCGCGGACTGCGTCGGCACCGCGCACCGGCAGGGGGCGGCCTCCGTCACCCAGCTGGAGATCATGCCCCGACCCGGCGAGGACCGGCCCGGGCACCAGCCGTGGCCGACCATGCCGATGACGTACAAGGTCACCTCCGCCCACGAGGAGGGCGGCGAGCGGGTCTACTCCGTCAACACCACCCGCTTCACCGGCGACGAGGACGGCAACGTCCAGGAACTGCACCTCGTCGAGGTGGAGTTCAGGGACGGCCGGTTCGAGCCGGTGCCCGGCACCGAGCGGGCCATCCCCGCGCAGCTCGTCACCCTGGCCATGGGCTTCACCGGGACGGACGTGCGCAACGGGCTGGTCGAGCAGCTGGGAGCGGACCTCGACGCGCGCGGTAACATTGCCCGTGATGGCCGGTTCGCCACCAATGTCGATGGCGTGTACGTCTGCGGAGACGCCGGCCGTGGCCAGTCGCTGATCGTCTGGGCCATCGCGGAAGGCCGTTCGGCCGCAGCCGCGGTGGACGGGTACCTGGGCGGCAAGACCCCGCTTCCCGCCCCGATCCGGCCCACCGACCGCCCCCTGGTGGTCTGACAGGCGGACGGTCTCCGACCGGCCCCCACCGAACCCCCGGCGCCGCATCGCCGGGAGCTCAACCCGCTGCCCCCGCCAGCGTCGCCGGGCCAACGCGGTCTCCTGGCGCCTGCCCTCTTCCCCGACCAGTTGGAGGGCGGGCGCCGTCGCGTTTCCCGGGGCCCGGACCCCGCGGCCGCGACAACCCCGAGGACACCCCGGGCCCGTCTCCCGGATCCCGGCCGGAGCCGACCGCAACCCCCACGGTTCGCAAGGCAGCGGGCTGTTGTTCGTCGGTGCCAGGTGGCAGACTGCGGCCGACGGCCGGGGGGCTGGGCGAGTGCGGAGGACGACTTCGATGGGCACGACTCAGGCAGGCGGGGGCGCCACTGTACGGCGTCTGCAGCTCGGCACCCAGCTGCGCAAGCTCCGCGAGGCCAGAGGCGTCAGCAGGGAGGAAGCCGGATACTCGATCCGGGCCTCCGAATCCAAGATCAGCCGGATGGAACTCGGCCGGGTCGGCTTCAAGGAACGGGACGTCGCCGACCTGCTGACCCTCTACGGAGTCGAGGCCGAACAGGAACGCGCCACCGTCCTCGGCCTGCTGCGCGACGCCAACGCCAGCTCCTGGTGGCACGAGTACGGAGACGTGCTCCCCGGCTGGTTCCAGAACTACCTCGGCCTGGAGGAAGCCGCGGCCGAGATCCGCAGCTACGAGGTCCAGTTCGTCCACGGGCTGCTCCAGACCGCCGACTACGCCCGCGCCGTGGTCACCGCCGGCTGCCACGCCACCGGGCCGGAGGAGATCGAGCGCCGGGTCGACGTACGGCTCCAGCGGCAGGCGGTACTGACCGGCGAGCGGGCACCGCACCTGGTCGCCGTCCTGGACGAGGCCGCGCTGCGCCGCCCCTGGGGCGGACCGGAGCTGATGCGCGGCCAGCTGGACCGGCTGCTGGAGGCCGGCGAACTGCCCAACGTCCGGATCCAGGTGCTGCCGCTGGGCAACGCCGGGCTCAGCGCGGAGAGCGGCGCCTTCACCGTCCTCGGCTTCTCCGAGGCCGAGTTGGCGGACGTGGTGTACCTGGAGCAGTTCACCACCGCGCTCTACCTCGACAAGCCCGCCGAGGTCGCCGAGTACCGCAAGGCCATGGACGACCTGCTCGCCGACAGCCTGAGCCCGGAGCGGACCCGCGACCTGCTGCACGCGGTGCGCCAAGAGCTCTGATCCGTCAGTACGATGATTTCCCATCAGGTCGGTGCATGAGAGGGAACAGATGTCGTACTTCTCCGAGTTGGCGCTGCAGTACATCGATGGCGAGTGGCGCAGCGGCAGCGGCTCCTGGGACATCGTCGACGTCGACCCCTACACCGGTGACAAGCTCGCCACCATCACCGTCGCCACCGTCGCCGAGGTCGACCGGGCCTACCGCGCCGCCGAGCGCGCCCAGAAGGCGTGGGCCGCCGCCAACCCGTACCAGCGGCGGCTGGTCTTCGAGCGCGCGCTGCGGCTGCTGGAGGAGCGCGAGCCGGAGATCGTCCAGGCGATCATGCTCGAACTCGGCGGCACCGCGCTGAAGGCGGGCTTCGAACTGTCGCTCGTCAAGGACGTGCTGCGGGAGTGCCTGCACCTGTCGGTGGCCGCCGAGGGCCGGCTGCTGGCCTCGCCCGCCCACGGCCGGGAGAACCGGCTCTACCGGCTGCCGGTCGGCGTCGTCGGGGTGATCAGCCCGTTCAACTTCCCGCTGTTCCTGGCGCTCAAGGCCGTCGCCCCGGCGCTCGCGCTCGGCAACGGCGTCGTCCTCAAGCCGCACCAGGAGACCCCGGTGGTCGGCGGCGGGCTGATCGCCAAGCTCTTCGAGGACGCGGGGCTGCCGCCCGGCCTGCTGAACGTGGTGGTCACCGACATCGCCGAGATCGGCGACAGCTTCCTGGAGCACCCGGTGCCCAAGGTGATCTCCTTCACCGGCTCCGACAAGGTCGGCCGGCACGTCGCCACCGTCGCCGCCGCACACTTCAAGCGGACGGTCCTGGAGCTCGGCGGCAACAGCGCGCTGATCGTGCTGGACGACGCCGACGTGGACCACGCCGTGGACGCCGCCGTGTTCAGCCGCTTCGTCCACCAGGGGCAGGTCTGCATGGCCGCCAACCGGGTGCTGGTGGACCGGAGCGTCGAGGCCGAGTTCACCGAGAAGTTCGTCGCCAAGGTCGCCTCGCTCACCGTCGGCGACCCCAAGGACCCGGCCACCCACATCGGCCCGCTGATCAACCCCGTCCAGGCCGACAACCTCCTCGCCCAGGTCGACCAGGCGGTCGCGGCCGGCGCCACCGCGCTGCTGCGCGGCGGCACGGTCGGCAGCCTGATGTCGCCGACCGTGCTCACCGGCCTGGCGCAGGACGCTCCGATCCTGCGCAACGAGCTCTTCGGCCCGGTCGTGCTGCTGGTGCCCTTCGACGGCGAGGACGAGGCCGTGCGGCTCGCCAACGACACCCCGTTCGGGCTCAGCGGCGCGGTGCACACCGCGAACGTCGAGCGCGGCGTGCGGCTCGCCCAGCGGATCGAGACCGGCATGATCCACGTCAACGGCGGCACCATCGCCGACGAGCCGGGCGTGCCCTTCGGCGGCGAGAAGAACTCCGGCGTCGGCCGCCTCAACGGCGAGTCCACGGTGGACGCCTTCACCACCGTGAAGTGGATCTCCGTCCAGCACGAGCGCGCGGTCTTCCCGTTCTGACCACGGGCCGCCGAACGGTCAGGGCCTCCTGGCGACAGCCGCCAGGAGGCCCGGAACGCATGACCGTTCAGACCTGGTAGCGGAGCAGGCCGTCGGTGGCGAGCGTGAAGCCGAAGGGGGCCGGGATCGGGACCGGGTCGCCGAACTTGCCGTTCCACTGGCGGTGGTAGCCGCTGCCGGAGGGCTCGGAGTAGAGCGTCAGATCGCCCTCGCGCGGATCGATCACCAGGTAGAGCGGGATGGCCATGAGCGGGTAGTCGCGAACCTTGCCGACCAGGTCGTTCTCCGGGTTCGACGGGGAGACGATCTCCACGGCGATGGCCGCCTGTTCGGCGGGGACCTGGTTGCCGCCCTCCTCGAGTGCCGAGAGAGGGATGTAGGTCAGGTCGGGGTTGCGCAGCTTGCCGACGTTCGGGGAAGCGAGGTCGGTGTTCTCGCTGGGCATCGTGTCGGCGGGGCGGTGGGCGTCGAACTGCTCGCGTACGAGCAGCAGGTTGCGTTGGTGGATCACCGACGGACCGGCCATCATGATGATCTCGTCACCGGAGATCTCGATCTTCCAACCGGCCGGAGGCGTGAGGCTCTGCGCGTAGGCCAGCAGCCGCGCGTGGCGCTCCGGGATCTGGAACTCGCTCATGGCGCCATTCTTTCACCGGACGGGCCGGAAGGCCGTCGCCTGCGGGGCGACGGCCTTCCGGTGGGTCGTGCGGGTCAGAAGACCGGCTGGCCGGCGCGGACCAGGCGCCAGGAGTCGGTGAAGAAGTCCGCGGGGTCGATGGTGCCCTTGGCCTTCACCCAGGCGATCATGGTGTTGCGGATCTCGTCGGAGTTCGCCCAGACCACCTTGGCCTTGGCGACGTGCGGGAAGTTGCCGCCGCCGTTGGCGCGGTAGTTGTTGACGGCGAGGACGAACTCGGCGGCCGGGTCGATCGGCTTGCCCTGGAAGGACAGGTTGACGATCCGCCGGCCCTTCGGCTGGGCGATGTCGATGTCGTAGCTCAGGCCGTAGAGCGAGTCGTAGTTGTAGTCCGGGGTGGCCTCGGCGCCGGTCAGCTTGTCCTTGTCGACCGGGGCGCCCGGGGCGAGCTGGTTGTAGTACTTGACCGAGTACTCGAGGTAGTCCTT
Organism: Kitasatospora sp. NPDC096204; assembly: GCF_044763205.1. Lineage (NCBI taxonomy): Bacteria > Bacillati > Actinomycetota > Actinomycetes > Kitasatosporales > Streptomycetaceae > Kitasatospora > Kitasatospora sp. NPDC096204. Next base: position 45,386 of record NZ_JBIWFT010000009.1, on the reverse strand, counting down.
GAGCTGGGCGCCCGTCATGATGCGGGCCTCCAGGGTGTTCTCGTAGATGTAGAGGCCCGCGGCGTCGCGCAGCTTGACCTGACCGGACGGGATCAGGGCGGTGCGGTTGAACGGGGCGGCCTGGGCGAGCACCGGGAGGTTGGCGTACTGCCCGCCCGCCAGCGCGGCCTTGACGGCGTCGGCCTGGACCCGGCCGATCAGGTCGATGATCGGGGTGGCCTTGAACGGCGCCTCGGCGATCGAGAGCGCGATCTTGCTGGTGCCGATGTTCTGGTTGACGTACGCGACGACCTTCTTGTGCTGCTCGGCGATCGCGTTGGTGATCTCCGGGTTCTCCGGCACCGTGTTGGAGTTCAGCAGCCGGGAGGAGACCGAGGTGACCTTCCAGGCACCGGCCGCGAACTCGACCTCGAAGTCGAAGCAGGTCAGCCGCTGGCCGTAGCAGAGCGGCTCGGAGAGCACGACCGTCCGGCCGGTCTTCTTGTTGACGACCAGGCGCTGCGCGACCTCCTTGTGGGCGTGGCCCACCAGCACCGCGTCGATGTCGGGGACGGTCTCCGCCAGGGCCACCGAGACGTTCTCGGCCCAGGGCAGCTGGTCGCCCCAGGTGGTCGCCTCGTCGCAGCCCGAGTGCGCGGAGACCACGATGACGTCCGCGCCCGCGGCCTTCATCTTCGGCACCCAGGTGGCGGCGGTCTCGACGATGCCGGGGAAGACCATCTTGCCGCTGACGTTGGCCTTGTCCCAGATCGCGATGCCCGGGTTGGTGAGGCCGAGGATGCCGACCCGCACCGGACGGCCGCCGCCCAGGCGCAGCTCCTTGATCACGTACGGCTTGAAGGCCGGCTTCTCGTTCTTGGCGTTCAGCGCGTTGGCGCCGAGCAGCGGGAACTCCAGCTGGTCCTGGTAGGCCTTCAGGAGCGGGATGCCGTAGTTGAACTCGTGGTTGCCGAGCGCGGCGGCGTCGTACTCCATGAGGTTCATGGCGACGGCCATCGGGTGGTCCGGCACGGTGTTCGCCTCGGTGTCGATCGACTCGATCCGGGCGTAGTAGTAGGACAGCTGGGTGCCCTGGATGGTGTCACCGGAGTCGATCAGCAGGCAGCGGTCCCAGCCCTTCTCCTCGCGCACCTGGTTGGCCAGGGTGGAGATCTTGGCGAGGCCGACCGCGTTGTGGCCCTTGTCGGTGTACTCGGCGTCGGTGAAGTAGTCCCAGTTGAGCACCCGGCCGTGCAGGTCGGTGGTGCCCATGACGGTGAAGGCCTGCTTGTGCGGCTGGGGCCGGCCCTTGGCGGCCGCCGTGTCCGGCTGGGCGGCCGCGGCGGAGGGGGCGGCGGCCAGGGTGGCACCGCCGGCCAGGGCGGCGCCGGCGGCGGTGGCGGCGGACCGGGTGACGAAGTCACGGCGGTTCAGGGGCATGGACGACTCTCCCGAGTGGGACCGACGGCGGATGGACCGTCAACTGGTGTTCGTTGGCAGGTGTGCGTGTACGCGTCGACGCGCGTAGAAGGACGCGCGTAGAAGTGTGCCGTGCAGGCCGGGGCGCTGGATAGCCCCCGGACCTGTCCAGGAGGTGAGATCTTAACGACTCGTTCGTGACGGGACGGGGGAGGTACCGGGTGGTAGGGCGGAGGGCGGACTTCCGGAGACCGACCCCGGGGCGGGGGCGAACGTCGGGCTCCCGGGGGCGAACGTCGGCTTCTGAGGGGCGTCCCCGGGGCAGGGCGAACGTCGGCTTCCAAGGCGCGGCCCCGGGGCGGGCGGGAGGCCGCCGCCATCCCGGGGCGGACGGTCGGTCAGGACAGTTCGGCCGTGAGCCGGTCGACCTCGCGGCCCAGCTGGACCGCCGGATCCGGATCACCCGGCCCCGCCCAGGGCTGCCAGGTCCGCGCCCGCAGGTAGCCGGCCACCGCCACCGGCAGCCGGTGCCGGACGATCCGCTCCGCCACCGGCCCCGGGCCTGCCGCCCGCAGCGCCGCCAGCAGGCCGTCCACCCCGGCCGAGGGCGGCAGCGGCACCGTGTCCAGATAGGCGGCCAGCGCCACCAGCTCCGGATCGGGCGCGGGGGCCGGCTCGGGCTCCGGCTCGGGCCTCGGAGGCCGCGGCTCCTCGAGCCCCGGCACCCGCGCTCCGGGCAGCTCGGGGTCACCGGGATCCGGCCCCGGGCCCGGGCGGGGCCCCGGGCCGGGCGTCAGCAGCGCGCCCACCCCGTACAGCCCCGCCACGACCCCCGGCCACCAGGCCCCGCCCAGCCCAGCGAAGTGCAGCCCCAGGCCGACCGCGCCACCCGCGCAGCCGACCAGGTTCCTGGCCGACTCCAGGTAGCGCAGCACCCGGGGGCCGAACCCGTCACTGGTAGCCACGGATCTCCTCGAACGCCCCGTCCAGCGAACCCGTCCCGTCGAACAGCTTGCCGCCGCTCAGGTCCGCGATCCCCTGGAGCTGGCCCACCGCCGCCTCCCCGAACTTGATCGGGAACACCGGGATCGACCTCTCCCCGGCCGGCAGCGCGTCGTGGAAGCGCTTGAAGTCGCCGTCCGTCGCACCGGCGTTGCTCTCCCCGTCCGTCATCAGCACGATCGAGGTGAACCGGTCGTCACCGGCCGCCGCCTGCTGACGCTCGATCACCCGGTACGCCTCCTCCAGCGAGGAGTACACCGCCGTCCCGCCCGCGGCCTCCAGCGACTGCACGTCCGCCTGGATCGACGCCAACTCCGCCTGCGGGCCCGGCTGGCTCCCGGTGGCCGGCACCACGTGGGTCCTGGTCCACTTCACCTCGGAGGCGAAGGAGAGCAGCGTGATCTCCTCGCGGTCCCGGAAGCGGCGCACCCCGCGGGTGTCGTCCGCCCCGGTCAGCCGGCCCAGTGCGCTCTTCAGCGCCGCGATCCGCGAGCCCTCCATCGAACCCGAGGTGTCCAGCACGTACACCGTCCTGGACGGGCGGCGCAGCTCGTTCTGGTACGCGGCCAGCAGGCCGTCCGCGACCGCCCTGGTGCCCGGGAACGGCAGCTCCTTGCGGCGGTCCGAGGGCAGCCCGGCCGCCGGGGTCACGCCCGCCGTCACCGGGCGGCGCAGCGTCGTCTCGGAGATGCGTTTCTGCACGTCCTCCTTGAGCAGGTACGCCGTCAGCCGCTGGAAGGAGTCGCGCTGCTCCGGCGCGGCCGAGGACATCAGCCCGAGCGGGTAGTCCGCCGACACCACGCCGTCCAGCGGCCGCACCACGGTCAGCTGCTGCTGCGGCGGCAGCGTCCGGTTCAGCGACAGCAGCACCGACTCGTAGTTCACCAGCGCGCCCACCGTGCCCGACTCGGCCCGGGTGTACGCCTGCGCCAGCCAGCCGGAGGAACCGGAGGTCAGCTTCTGGCCCTTGAAGAACTGCTTCAGCTGCGGCGAGGCCTTCTGCACGTCCGCGTCGGTCAGCGCCGCGCCCGCGCCGGAGAAGGCCGAGGCCACCGCGACGAGCGTGGAGAAGCCCGAGTTGGAACGGGACGGGTCGGCCATCCCGTACGCCAGCCTGCCGGCCGCGGCCGCGTCCCCGACCTGCGCCCAGGTGACCTTCGAGCCGTCGCCCCAGCCGAGGTCGCCGAGCGTCGAGGAACGCACCCCGATCGCCACGGGCGAGACCATCACCGGGATCTCGGAGACCACCTTGGACCGGCCGGCCGGATCGAGCCGCAGGTACTGGTCGGACGGGAACCACACGGCGTCGTACTTGCCGTCGGCCCGGCCCGAGGCGACGGTGTCCGCGCCGTCCAGGGTGCCCGTCCAGGAGAACTGCACGGTCACCCCGGTGGCCTTGCGGGCCTCCTCCAGGACCGGTGCCAGGTCCTGGAGTTCACTGCCCGCCAGGACGCGCAGCACTCCGGGGCGGGCCGTCTCGGCGGGCGGGCCGCTGGGGTCGGGGCCCGGCCCGGAGCCGGAGCCGCCGGAGGTGCAGGCGGTCGCCGCGACGAGCACGGCGGCCAGCGCGGCCACGAGCCGGCCGCGCCGCTTCTTCGGGATGGTCACTTGGTCCCCTTCGCCGCGGCGGTCAGCTTGATCAGGTTGTCCAGCGAGGGCAGGGTCGCCTGCTTGATCCTGGCGGCGTTCAGATCGGGGGCGAAGGTCGGTTTCCTGTCCCGCATCAGGTTCGCGAAGGCCTCCGGCTTGGCCTGCGGCCGCAGGCCGAACCTGGCCTCCAGGCCGCGCAGCACCTCGTCGTTCTGGAGGACGTCGGCGAGCCTGCGGCCGTTGTCGGTGTGGGCCACGACGGTGTGGTCCGAGTAGACCGTGGTGTCCGGGTACAGCACGACCATGTCGCCGGTGGGCTTGCCCTGCAGCGACAGGGCGGCGGCCTGCGACTCGTACGCGAAGATCAGCGGGCTGCCGATCCCCGCGCCGAAGTCCCGGAACGGCTCGTCGCTGCTGCTCTTCTGGATGCCCTGCAGCGCGTTCGCGGTGTGCAGGACGTCCTTGACGGCGGCGACGCCGGCGTCGTCCGACACCACCTGGTGGTTGTTCGCGATGTACGAGAGCAGCGCGAGGTACATCGCCCCGGAGGACGAGCTCTCCGGGTCGGTGGTGGTCACGAAGAGCTGGCCGGACAGCTCCGGGTGCTCGCGGGCGCCCGCCAGGTCCTCCCATCTGCGGTTGCTCCGTAGTGCGTTGACGTACTCGTCCATCCGGAACGTCCAGACGCCGGTGGAGTCCTTGTCGGCCAGCTTGTTCTGCTTCAGGACGTCGGCCACCGGCCCGTGGGCCACGATCACCAGCGGCGAGTAGAACGGCACCGGCGGGGAGTCCTTCAACTTCCAGATGCGCTGGATCTCCTGGGCCGGTGCCGCGCTCGCCGGGAAGGCGAAGTCGAGCCCAGGGGTCTTGTCCGCCTGGTCGCTCATCGTCCAGGAGCCGGTCGAGTCCGCCCGGACCTCCAGGCCCTGCTTCGCCAACTCGGCCTTGACGTCGTCGTTCTCGAAGAAGGCGCGCTTCTCCGAGCCGATCAGGCCGGTGACGGTGACCGTCTTGACGTCCTTCTCCGGATCGTCGTGGGGGACCAGCGCGAAGGCGACCCCGCCCAGCAGCGCCAGGGCCGCAACCACCCCCAGTGCGCGTCGCATACCGAACGCCTCCCCCTCGTCCGCTACTTCGTCCGGGTGGTGACCCGGGGCGCCCGGGCAGCCACCCGGGGGTGACGAGCGTCCCGCCGGGCGGGGAGCGGGAGCGGAATCGGTGGTGAACCAGGGGTGAACACCCCTTCACGGAATCGCATCGAAGGGCGGTGCGACGGGGGCGCGCAGGGCGTGCGGAGGGCGCGCGGCGAAGGGTGTCCGCACTGCGGCCCGAAGATGTGTCAGATTGTTCAACTCGCCTTACAGAAACGGTCATCCCGCAGTCCGGACCCGCGTCGCGGTTACGCGCCGGTAATGCCTAGTCTCAGCACCATGCGCCGAGCAAAAATCGTCTGCACCCTCGGGCCCGCCACCGACTCGTACGACCAGATCAAGTCCCTGGTCGACGCCGGGATGGACATCGCCCGACTGAACCTCAGTCACGGCTCGCACGCCGAGCACGAGGAACGCTACCGCCGCGTCCGCAAGGCCGCCGACGAGACCGGCCGCAGCGTCGGCATTCTCGTCGACCTTCAAGGCCCGAAGATCCGGCTCGACACCTTCGCCCACGGACCCGTACTCCTCGAACGCGGCGACGAGTTCACCATCTCCACCGACAAGGGCGTCGTGGGAGACAAGGACCGCTGCGGAACCACCTACTCCGGGCTCGCCGCCGACGTCAGCCGCGGCGAGCGCGTCCTGGTCGACGACGGCCGGGTCACCCTGGAGGTCGTCGCCGTCGACGGGCCGCACGTGCGGTGCCTCGTCATCGAGGGCGGGCTGGTCTCCGACCACAAGGGCCTCAACCTCCCCGGCGTCGCCGTCTCCGTCCCCGCGCTCAGCGACAAGGACGTCGCCGACCTGCGGTGGGCCCTGCGGACCGGGGCCGACCTCGTCGCGCTCTCCTTCGTCCGCAGCGGGCGGGACGTCGAGGACGTCCACCGGATCATGGCGGAGGAGGGGCGCCGCGTCCCGGTCATCGCCAAGATCGAGAAGCCGCAGGCAGTGGAGAACCTGGAATCCGTCGTCGACGCCTTCGACGGGATCATGGTGGCCCGCGGTGACCTGGGCGTGGAGATGCCCCTCGAACAGGTCCCGCTGGTCCAGAAGCGCGCCATCAAGCTCGCCCGCCGCAACGCCAAGCCCGTCATCGTCGCGACCCAGATGCTCGACTCGATGATCAACGCCTCCCGGCCCACCCGCGCGGAGGCCTCCGACGTCGCCAACGCCGTCCTGGACGGCACGGACGCCGTGATGCTCTCCGGGGAGACCTCGGTCGGCAAGTACCCGGTCGAGACGGTCAAGACCATGGCCCGGATCGTCGAGGCCGCCGAGACCGACATCCTCGCGGCCGGGCTGCCGCCTCTGACCACCGGCAGCAAGCCGCGGACCCAGGGCGGCGCCGTCGCCCGCGCGGCCGCCGAGATCGGCGACTTCCTGCACGCCAAGTACCTGATCGCCTTCACCCAGTCCGGCGACACCGCCCGCAGGCTCACCCGCTCCCGCTCGCCCATCCCGGTGCTCGCCTTCACCTACGAGCCCGCCGTCCGCTCCCAACTCGCCCTCACCTGGGGCGTGGAGACCTTCCTCGGCCCGTTCGCCCCGACGACGGACCAGATGGTCGAGCAGGTCGACGCGGCCCTGCTCTCGCTCGGCCGCTGCCAGAAGGGCGACATCGTCGTCATCACCGCCGGCTCGCCCCCCGGCCTGGCCGGCTCCACCAACCTCGTCCGCGTCCACCACGTGGGAACCCTGGACGCCTGAGCGGGATTCGATCGGCGGCGCGGCCCTTCCGGGGGCCGCGCCGCTGTCAGTACTTGGGGCCGACGTGGGCGTCCATGAGGGCGACGGAGTCCTTGCGGGCGATGGAAACGTTCGTGGCGCCGGTGGGGCGCGAAGCGGCCTTCCAGTGGACGCCGACGGCGTCGAGGGTGGCGGTGAAGAGGCCGATGATGTCGGTCGAGGTGTTGGTGAAGAAGTAACGCGGGTACTCGTAGCGCTTCGTGACACCGCGCACGGTGCGGGTCGTCCAGTTGGTGATGCGGCAGCCGTCGGAGTGGATCAGGCCACGGAGGAACTCCCAGGGGTGGGCATCGACGATCTCCTGCTGCCACGGTGTGAGGACGATCGGCCGCAGGTGCTTCGGGCCGGGGCCGTGCTGGGGGAAGAGGCAGGGCCAGTGCTTGCTGGTGCTGACGACGCTGGTACAGCCGGGCGCCTGGACCCGGTTGACCTTGTTGTGCGCCATGACGGCGGCGACGGCCCGCTCGCACTCGAGGACGAGGCCCGGCCAGGTGTCGCAGCATGCGATACGGAGGGCGTGGACCTGGCGGCGGCCCTCGCTGATGCAGCCGTCGCCCAGGTAGAGGCCGAGCAGGTAGGAGTACTGGGGGCGTGGCCTTGAGGGATCGAGTCGATCGTTGCGGACCGGGCATTCGGCGGTCATGCGTGGGCCGGGCACTGCGCCGGATGCCCACTGACGGATCGAGAAGCGGGAGATCCCGGTCGCACGACCCACCTGGCTGAAGGTCAGCCCGGAGGCGCGCAGATCGAGTGCTCGCCGGCGTGCGGCCATGTCGTACACACGGCCGAGCGTGCGCGAATCGCACGGGTGGATCCGGTGAATGCGGCGATTTTCATCCGCATTGATGAAGATCGCAAACGGTTAGGCTGGCCTAAGTGGCTTACGAATCGAAGGATAAGTGCCCCGAGTGGGATTCGAACCCACGCTGTATGGTGTTTGAGACCATCGCCTCTCCCGCTGGGCTACCGGGGCGCCCATGGATTCGAAGGTTGAACTTCGGACCCGCTGGTCTCAAACATACCGTGTCTGGGTACCCTCGTGCATGCAGTACCCCGCCGGAACTAGGAGCCCCGTGAGCACCGCCGACGAGCAGGCGCAGCCGCTTGAGACCGATACGCCCCAGATCACGCGGATTGTGATCGCCGAGGACGAGGCGCTGATCCGCCTCGACCTCAAGGAGATGCTCGAGGAGGAGGGGTACACCGTCGTCGGTGAGGCCGGCGACGGGGAGACGGCGGTGCGGCTCGTGGAGGAGCTGAAGCCGGACCTGGCGATCTTCGACGTGAAGATGCCGATCCTCGACGGGCTCTCGGCTGCCGAGCAGATCCACGAGAAGCACCTGGCGCCGGTGCTGATGCTGACGGCGTTCTCGCAGCGGGAGCTGGTGGACCGGGCGCGGGATGCCGGGGCGATGGCGTACATCGTCAAGCCGTTCTCGAAGTCGGACCTGGTGCCGGCGATCGAGATGGCGGTGTCCCGGTACGCGGAGATGCGGGCTCTGGAGAAGGAGATCGGGGATCTCAGCCAGCGGCTGGAGACGCGCAAGCTGGTGGACCGGGCGAAGGGCGTGCTGCAGACCAAGTTCGGGCTGAACGAGCCGGCGGCCTTCCGGTGGATCCAGAAGACGTCGATGGACCGTCGGATGACGATGGCGGCGGTGGCCGAGGCGGTCATCGAGGAGGGCGAGGCCCAGGACCGCAAGAAGGCGGAAGAGGGCAAGTCCGAGTAACGCGCGTGCGAAGGGCCCGGCAGAACGTTTCTGCCGGGCCCTTCGCGTACGCGGAGGGATCAGTCCTCGCCGAGGTAGGCCTTCCGCACGGACTCGTCGTGCAGGAGGTCGGCGCCCGTGCCGGAGAGGACGATGCGGCCGGTCTCCATGACGTAGCCGCGGTCGGAGAGGGAGAGGGCCGCCTGGGCGTTCTGCTCGACCAGGAGGATGGTCGTGCCGGACGACTTCAGTTCCACGATGGTGGACATGATCTTCTGCATCATCAGCGGGGAGAGTCCCATCGAGGGCTCGTCCAGCATGAGCAGCTTGGGCTGGGACATCAGCGCCCGCCCCATCGCGAGCATCTGCTGCTCGCCGCCGGAGAGCGTCCCGGCGGCCTGGCGGCGCCGTTCGCCGAGGATCGGGAACAGGCCGTAGGCCCGCTCGACGTCCGCGGCGATGCCGGCCGCGTCGGTGCGCAGGAAGGCGCCGAGGAGGAGGTTCTCCTCGATGGTCATCCGGGGGAAGATGTGCCGGCCCTCGGGGGAATGGGCGAGGCCGAGGGCGACGATCCGGTGGGCGGGGACGGTGGAGAGGTCCTGGCCGTCGAAGGTGATCCGTCCGGCGGTGGGCTTGAGCAGGCCGGACAGGGTGCGCAGGGTGGTGGTCTTGCCGGCGCCGTTGGTGCCGATGAGGGTGGTGACCTCGCCCTGCTCGACGGTGAAGCTGATGCCCTTGACGGCTTCGATCTTGCCGTAGGCGACGCGGAGGTCCTGGACCTCGAGAAGTGCGGTCACTGGTCGGACTCCGTAACGTTCTCCGGGGCAGCCGGGGCAGCCGGGGCAGCCGGGTCGGTGCCTTCGAGCGGGGCGCCCAGGTAGGCGGTGATGACGCGTTCGTCGTTCTGGACGGTCTCGCGGTCGCCCTCGACGATCTTCTGGCCCTGGACGAGTACGGCGGTGCGGTCGCAGAGGTTGAAGATGAACCGCATGTCGTGCTCGATGACGAGGACGGAGATCCCCTTGTCGCGGATCGCGAAGACGAGTTCCTCGGCGGCCCGGGTCTCCTGGGGGTTCATGCCGGCGGTGGGTTCGTCGAGGAGCAGCAGGCCGGGTTCGGAGGCGAGGGCGCGGGCGATCTCCAGTTTGCGCTGTTCGCCGTAGGGGAGGTTGCGGGCGAGGTGGTCGGCCTTCTCGGCGAGGCCGGTGAACTGCAGGAGTTCCATGGCCTTCGCGCGGCTCTCGGCCTCGGCGCGGTGGTAGCCGGGTCCGCGCAGGATGGCGGAGAAGATGCCTTCCTTGGTGCGGGTGTGCCGGCCGACCAGGACGTTCTCCAGGACGGTCATGTTGGCGAAGAGCCGGATGTTCTGGAAGGTGCGGGCGATGCCGGCCTGGGTGACCAGATGGGGCTTGGGCGGCAGCAGGGTGTCGCGGAAGCGGACGGCGCCCTCGGTGGGGACGTAGAGGCCGGTGAGGCAGTTGAAGAAGGTGGTCTTGCCGGCGCCGTTGGGGCCGATGAGACCGATGATCTCGCCTTCGCCGACGGTCAGGGAGACGTCGTTGACGGCGGTGAGGCCGCCGAAGCGCATGGTGACGCCGGTGACTTCGAGCAGGGGTGCGGCGGTGGTGGTCATCGGGTCGGTCACGCCCCTGCCTTGGTGAGTGCGGTCGGCTCGCCGGCGGTCTGGGCCGGGAGGGCGGTCTCGTGGAACTCCAGCTGGCGGCGCCGGTTGGGGATGAGGCCCTCGGGGCGGACCCGCATCAGGACGATGAGGGCGGCGCCGAAGGCGAGGAGCTGGTAGTCGGCGAGGAACTCGAGCTTCTTCGGGATGAGGAAGAGCAGGGTGGCGCCGGCCAGCGGGCCGCTGATGGTGCCCATGCCGCCGAGGATGACGGCGGCGAGCAGGAAGGCGGAGTTCGGCGGGAGGGCCTCGGCGAAGGTGTACTGGTCGGGGGTGACGGTGTAGCTGACGTGGGCCTGGACGGTGCCGGCCAGGCCGGCGAGCAGGGCGCCGAGGGCGAAGGCGAGCAGTTTGAGGCGGAAGCCGTTGATGCCCATGGCCTCGGCGGCGGTCTCGTCCTCGCGGATGGCGACCCAGGCGCGGCCGATGCGGGAGTTGCCGACGCGGGCGAAGACCAGCACGACGAGGGCGGTGACCAGCAGCATCAGCAGGTAGTAGTTGGAGAAGCGGCCGAGTTCGATGCCGGCGACGGTGTGCGGTTTGCCGAGGTCGAAGCCGAGGATCTCCAGGTCCGGGATGCGGGGGATGCCGTTGGAGCCGTTGGTGACCTTGGGGCCGGTGGTGCCGTTGAGGTTGAGCATGGTGATGCGGAAGATCTCGCCGAACCCGAGGGTGACGATGGCGAGGTAGTCGCCGCGCAGTCGCAGGGTGGGGGCGCCGATGAGGACGCCGAAGACCATGGAGACGACGGCGCCGGTGAGCATCGCGGCCCAGAACGGGAACTGGACGTGGATGGGCGAGGCGGGGGAGCCGGAGACCAGGGCGGCGGCGTAGGCGCCGACGCCGAGGAAGGCGACGTACCCGAGGTCGAGCAGTCCGGCCAGGCCGACGACGATGTTGAGGCCGAGGGCGACGGTGGCGAAGATCAGGATGTTGGTGGCGACGGAGGTGTACTGGTCGCTGGTCTGGGTGAACGGGAAGCTGGCGGCGGCGGCGAAGGCGGCGCCGGTGGTGACGGGGCGGTGCTTGACGGTCAGCGCGCGCAGCCGGGCGATCAGGCCGGACCTGGTGAGGGCGGGAACGGCGAGGGCGACGAACAGCAGGTAGCAGGTGAAGAGTTCGCCGTACTCGGTGTCGATGCCGAAGGTGATGGCGAACAGTCCGAGCCCGAAGGCGAGGACGATCAGCAGCACCTCGATCCAGGAGGGGAGGGCGCGCGGCGCGGCCAGGGGGCGCTCGGCCCGGCCGAGGCGCAGTCCGCTGTTGGCGAGGTGGCCGAGCTGGAGCAGCAGGACGACGCCGGCCGCGATGGCGAGGCCGCCGGTCAGGGCGGTGAGGACGGGGGCGACGGGCTGGTCCGTGGGGACGGCGTGGGCGCCGAACCAGGCGGCGGGGGCGATCGGGACGAGCAGGAAGAGGCGCTTGTCGAGGATCCGCAGCGGGACGGCGGTGCGGCGGTCGAGGGGCAGGCCGAGGGCGCCGAGGACGCCGATCAGGCCGCCCGCGGCGAGTACCCAGCCGCCGGGTTCGAGGTTGGCGAGGCCGCCGAGCTCGGCGGAGATGGCGGACACCGCGTAGACGGCGACGGCGAGGGCGCCGGTGGCGGCGTACAGGACGGCGTTGTTGCTGCGGGTGGGGGCGGCCCAGCGCAGGCCGGGGACGCCCTGGCAGGCGAGCAGAAGGACGAGGGTGAGGAGGCCGGCGGCGAGGGCGAGCCACTGGAGTCCGGCGGGGGAGCCGTAGTAGGTGAGGTCGCCGGGGAAGTCGGGGGTCCAGGTCCAGGACATGGCGGCGGAGGCCGTGGTGGCGAGGGCGCCGAGTCCGGTGGCGGCAGCGGCGGCGCGGGTGGGCAGCGGGATGACCGGGGTGGTTTCGGTGTGGGTGGTGGTCATGGTGGTCACGCCCTGTCCGCGACGCGCTCGCCGAGCAGGCCCTGGGGCCTGATCAGGAGTACGAGGATGAGGAGAACGAACGCCCAGACGTCCTTCCAGGCGCCGCCTCCGAAGAGGTGCATGCCGGGCAGGTGCTGGATGTAGCCGGTGGCGAGGGCTTCGGCGAGGCCGAGGGCGAGGCCGCCGAGCATGGCGCCGTAGATGTTGCCGATGCCGCCGAGGACGGCGGCGGTGAAGGCCTTGAGGCCGAGGATGAAGCCCATCCGGAAGTCGACCTGGCCGCTGCGCAGTCCGTAGGCGACGGCGGCGACGGCGGCGAACGCGGCGCCGATGGCGAAGGCCATGACGATGATGCGGTCGGTGTCGATGCCCATCAGCTTGGCGGTGTCCGGGTCCTGGCTGGTGGCCTGCATGGCGCGTCCGGAGCGGGTGCGGGTGACGAACCAGCCGAGGGCGAGCATGCACAGCGGGGCGGCGATGATCAGGAAGAGGTCGCTGCGCTGGATGGTGACGGAGCCGAGGCTGAAGGGGTCGCCGGGGAGCTTGGGGAAGACGCGGGCCTTCTTGGCGTCCGGGTAGAAGGAGAAGACGAGTTGCTGGAGGAAGATGGACAGCCCGATCGCGGTGATCAGCGGGGCGAGCCGGGGGGCGTTGCGCAGGGGGCGGTAGGCGAAGCGCTCGGCGGCGACGGCGGTGAGGGTGGAGACCAGGATGCCGGCGATCAGCATGAGCGGCAGGGCCAGCCACAGGGTGGTGCCGCCGGGGAGGGCGAGGTAGGCGGTCAGGGCGCCGAAGCCGCCGACCATGACGATCTCGCCGTGGGCGAAGTTGATGAGCTGGACGATGCCGTAGACCATCGTGTAGCCGATCGCGACGAGCCCGTAGAGGGCGCCGAGGATCAGGCCGTTGGCCAGCTGCTGCGGTAGGTCGTGCACCGCTGGGCCTCCGTAGTGCGTTCGGGGGTTGTCCGCGTGGGTGGTGGATGTGGGTGCGCGCGGGGGCACTGGTGGCGCCCCCGCGCGCGGTGGTGGTGAAGTGGCGCTGGCGGTGCGGGTGATGACGGTGCGTCAGGCTGCTCCGTCCCGTGTCGGCCCGAGTGGGCCGGTGTCCGGTCCGGGTGGGCCCGCGTCGGCCTGTGCGGGCCTGCGTCAGCCCTTGAAGGTGCCGGACTTCTCCACGGCCCACTTGCCGTCCTTGACGGTGTAGACGGTGAGCTGCTTGTTGGTGGTGTCGCCGAACTCGTCGAAGGAGACCTTGCCGGTGACGCCGTCGAAGGTGACGTTCTGGACGGCGTCGCGGACGGTCTCGCGGGTGAGGGTCTTGCCGGCGGCCTTCGCGGCCTTGACGCCCTGGATGATGGCCCAGGCGCTGTCGTAGGAGTAGCCGCCGTAGGTCTCGTAGGCGTCCTTGTAGCCGGCGGTCTTGTAGTCGGCGATGAACTTCTTGGCGGTGTCGAGGCTTTCGACGGGCAGGCCGACGGCGGTGGCGTAGTCGCCCTGGCTCTTGGGGTTGAGCTTGATGAAGTCGGCGCTCTGGATGCCGTCGCCGCCCATCAGCGGGATGGTGACGCCGGCCTCCTTGAGCTGGAGGGAGAGCGGGCCGGCCGCGGGGTACTCGCCGCCGTAGTAGACGGCTTCGGCGCCGGAGCTCTTGACCTTGGTGACGATGGCGGCGAAGTCGCGGTCGTCGGGGTTGACGTGCTCCTCGCCGACGAGGGTGCCGCCGAGCTTGGTGAACTCGCCCTTGAAGGTGCCGGCCAGGCCGGCACCGTAGGTCTTCTGGTCGTCGATGAGGAAGACCTTGGTCTTCTTGGCGTCGTTGTAGAGGAACTGGGCGGCGAACGGGCCCTGGACGGCGTCGGTGGTGGCGGTGCGGAAGTAGGACTTGAAGGGGCGCTTCTTCTCGCCGCTGGCCCACTTCTCGCCCTGGCTGAGGGCGACGCCGGTGTTGGCGGGGGAGACCTCGACCAGGTTCTTGTCGTCGAAGATCTGCTGCATCGACTGCGCCACACTGGAGTTGAGCGGGCCGACGACGCCGAGGACCTTGGAGTCACCGACCAGCTGGGTGGCGTTCTGCTGGCCGGGGGCGGGCTTGCCGGTGTCGTCCAGCGCCTTGATCTCGAACTTGACGCCGGGGACCTCGTTGGCCTCGTTGGCCTTCTTGATCGCGAGGTCGACGGAGTTGCGGATGCCGAGGCCGAGGGCGGAGAGGTCGCCGGTGAGCGGGGCGTCGACCCCGATCACGACGGTGGTGGAGGCGGAGTCGCCGCCGCCGTTGCCGCTGCTCTTCTCTCCGCGGGAGCCGCAGGCACTGAGGCTGAGGGCGCCGATCACGGCAATGCTCACGACAACTGCTGAACGATGACGCACGAGGGTCCCCTTCGGTTCGGGAGGCGCCCGCGCCGGAGTGGCGGGAGCCGGAGTGCGCGGAGGGCCTGGCCCAATCGAATGGCGCGGTGACTGGCCGTGACTCTAGATGCCGTTGGGCGGCTCGGGCAGTGCTGGGAGCAGGCTGTGATTCTCTTGTTATGAGCACACGGAGTATGTGTCTCACGATGTGGTCGTTCCGGCTCGATCGATCCCGCGATGGTGGGCGTTTACGCGCTGCTAGGGCGATGTAAGGCCCAGAAATGCGGGTTGCAGCTGGCAGCGTCGACTATCGGACGCTCGTGTCCGATGCCCTGCTTCCGACCTTGAGCGTCCGTATTACGGACAAGAAGGGCTCGGCCGAGTCGCTCCGGGGCGACTGAAAGCCCCGGAACCGGCAATTGATCGGATTTCCTACTTGTTACGCAGCGTTACAGGTGCGGGATCCGCGCCCACCGCGCCCGGACATGCGAACGCCCCCTTGTCCAGATCAACGCCTGCCCAGGCCGGCGGATGGTCAAACAAGGGGGCGGAAAAGGGACTTGATGTTGCCCGGAGTGAACTCGCCGACGTCGTACGGACGTTGTCGGGAGCTTTCGGGCGCGGCCGGTCAGAGGTCGCGCAGCATGCAGGTCAGTCGGCAGCTGGTGATCCGCCGGCCGGTGTCGTCGGTGATCGCGATCTCGTACGTGGCGGCGGTGCGGCCCTTGAACACGGCGGTCGCCACCCCGGTCACCAGCCCGGAGGTGGCCGAGCGGTGGTGGGTGGCGTTGAGGTCCACGCCGACCGCGTACCGGCCGGGGCCGGCGTGCAGCATCGCCCCGATCGAGCCCAGCGTCTCGGCCAGCGCCGCCGACGCGCCGCCGTGCAGCAGCCCGTACGGCTGCTGGTTGCCCTCCACTGGCATGGTGCCGACCACGCGGTCGGGGGAGGCCTCGACGATCCGGATGCCCATCTTCTCGCCGAGGTGGCCGCCGGAGAAGGTCTGCGGGCTCACGCCGAGCTTGGCGAAGTGGTCCAGCACGTCCTGCGGGACGTTCAGGACGGGCTCGGTGTCGGGGGCCGTGTCGGGGGCGGTGTCGGGGGCGGTGTCGGTCATGGGGTGCTCCTGTCGCTGGGGGATGTCGGGGCCGCTCGGGGAGTGCCGGGGTTGCTCGGGGGTGCCGGGTGTCGCCCGGGGGACGTCGGGGATGTTCGGGGATCGTCGGGGATGTTCGGGCGTGTGCCGCCTGTGATCGTACGACCGTCCTACTCGTAGGTAGCAGCTGCGGCCGGACCGGCGCGGCGCCCTTTTTGTCGGTGCCGGGCCATAGGATCGGTGGCCGGTAGTGGAATCGGCAGGAACGGACGTTGACGTGGCTACGCAGAGTACGGACAAGGGCGCGACGGGTGGCGGCGGGGCCGGCCCGCGGCCCCGGCTGATGCTGCTCGACGGGCACTCGATGGCCTACCGGGCCTTCTACGCCCTGCCCGTGGAGAACTTCAACACCTCCACCGGCCAGCCCACCAACGCGGTCTACGGCTTCGCCTCGATGCTCGCCAACACCGTCCGCGACGAACGGCCCACCCACCTCGCCGTCGCCTTCGACGTCTCCCGGCAGACCTTCCGCTCCGTCGAGTTCCCCGACTACAAGGCCAACCGCGCCAAGACCCCTGACGAGTTCCGCAGCCAGGTCGGCCTGATCGGCGAACTGCTCGACGCCATGAACATCCCCCGGCTGACGGTCGAGGGCTTCGAGGCCGACGACATCATCGCCACCCTGGCCACCGCCGCCGAGGCGGCCGGCTTCGACGTCGACATCGTCACCGGCGACCGCGACTCGCTGCAGCTGGTCACCGACCACGTCACCGTGCTCTACCCGACCAAGGGCGTCTCCGAACTCACCCGCTTCACCCCGGAGAAGGTCACCGAGAAGTACGGCGTCACCCCGCGCCAGTACCCGGACCTCGCCGCGCTGCGCGGGGACCCGTCCGACAACCTGCCCGGCATCCCCGGCGTCGGCGAGAAGACCGCCGCCAAGTGGGTCAACCAGTTCGGCTCCTTCGACGAACTCGTCACCCGCGCCGACGAGGTGAAGGGCAAGATCGGCGAGAAGCTGCGCGACCACCTCGACTCGGTCAAGCGCAACCGGGTGCTCACCGAGCTGGTCCGCGACGTCGAACTCCCGCTCGGCGTCGCCGAGCTGGACCGCAAGCCGTTCGACCGGGACGCCGTCGGCACCCTGATGGAGTCGCTGGAGTTCCGCAACGCCAACTTCCGCGACCGCGTCTACGGCATCGACCCGTCCGCCGGCGAGGACTCGGCGGAAGCCGAACTCGCCCCTGGCGTCGAGGTCGACGGCGAACTCCTCACCGACCCGGGCACCCTCGCCGCCTGGCTCGCCGAGCACGCCGCCGACGGCAAGACCACCGTCGCGCTCGCCGCCGTCTACCAGTGGGCGCTCGGCGCCGGCGAGGTCACCGAAGTCGCCCTCGCCACCGGGGAGACGGCCGCCTGGTTCGACCCGGCGCTGCTCGCCGAGGAGGACGAGCGGGCCTTCGCCGCCTGGCTCGCCGACGCCACCGCCCCCAAGGCCCTGCACATCGCCAAGCAGGTCATGCGCGCCTTCGCCGAGCGCGGCTGGACGATCGAGGGCGTCGTCGCCGACACCGCGCTCGCCGCCTACCTGGAGAAGCCCGGCCGCCGCACCTTCACCCTCGAGGTGCTCGCCGAGGAGTACCTGGCCCGCTCGCTCACCCCGGCCCCCGCCACCGAGAGCGGCCAACTCGCCTTCGACGCACCGGAGGAGGACCCGACGGCGCACGCCCAGTCGCTGATGCTCCAGGCCCGCGCCGTGCTCGACCTCGCCGCGCTCTTCGACACCCGCCTCGCCGAGGTCGGCGCCGCCGGGCTGATGCACGACATGGAACTGCCCATCGCCGCCCTGCTGGCCCGCATGGAGCGCTACGGCATCGCCGCCGACCGCGAGTGGCTCACCGGCCTGGAGGCCCAGTTCGCCGCCGAGATCCAGCGCGTGGTGGAGGAGGCGCACGCCGCCGCCGGGCACGAGTTCAACCTCGGCTCGCCCAAGCAGCTCCAGGAGATCCTCTTCGGCGAGCTCGCGCTCCCCAAGACCAAGAAGATCAAGACCGGCTACACCACCGACGCCGACGCGCTCACCTGGCTGGCCACCCAGACCGACAACGAGCTGCCGGTCATCCTGCTGCGCCACCGCGACCAGGCCAAGCTGCGCACCACCGTCGAGGGCCTGCTCAAGACCGTCTCGCCCAAGGGCCGGATCCACACCACCTTCAACCAGATGGTCGCCGCCACCGGCCGGCTCTCCTCGCAGGACCCGAACCTGCAGAACATCCCCGTCCGCACCGAGGAGGGACGGGCGATCCGCCGCGCCTTCGTCGTCGGCCAGGGCTACGAGTCGCTGCTCACCGCCGACTACTCGCAGATCGAACTGCGGATCATGGCGCACCTGTCCGAGGACGAGGCGCTGATCGAGGCCTTCGCCTCCGGCGAGGACCTCCACAACACCGTCGCCTCCCAGGTCTTCGAGGTGCCGCGCGCCGCGGTGGACGCCGAGATGCGCCGCAAGATCAAGGCGATGTCCTACGGCCTGGCGTACGGGCTGTCCGCGTACGGGCTCTCGCAGCAGCTCGGCATCAAGCCGGCCGAGGCCCAGGGCCTGATGGACACCTACTTCGAGCGCTTCGGCGGCGTGCGGGACTATCTGCGCCGGGTCGTCGACGAGGCCCGCGCCACCGGCTACACCGAGACCCTGCTCGGCCGCCGCCGCTACCTGCCCGACCTCAACAGTGACAACCGCCAGCGCCGTGAGATGGCCGAGCGGATGGCCCTCAACGCCCCGATCCAGGGCTCGGCCGCCGACATCGTCAAGATCGCCATGCTCCGGGTGGATGAGGCGCTGCGCGCCGCCGGCCTCACCTCCCGGATGCTGCTCCAGGTGCACGACGAAATCGTGCTGGAGCTGGCCCCCGGCGAGCGCGAGCAGGTCGAGGCCGTCGTCCGCGAGCAGATGGCGGGTGCCTACCCGCTGCGCGCCCCGCTGGACGTCTCCGTCGGCGTCGGCCCCAACTGGGAGGCCGCGGCGCACTGACGTTCCTCGGCCGGGCTCGGGCGCCACGGAGTGCCCGAGCCCAGCTTGAGGTCGATGTAGTCGACGATCGGGAACTCCCGGCCGGCGCCGAAGTCCACCGTTCGCCGGTGCAGCGGCCCGAACGCGTGGGCACCGTGGGCCCCTGCCAGTTTGGCAGGGGCCCACGGTGTAGAGCGCTGGGCTGGTCCTCGGTAGGCGGCGCCCTTACCGCCTGCCGCCGGCCTGACGGCCCGGACTCACTTCAGGTGCCGGGCGAAGAAGCGGGCCCCGGCGTCGACCTCGTACTGCGGGACGCCGGTGTGTCCGCCCATGTTGGCGTGCAGGGTCTTCTCCTTGGAGCCGAAGGCGTCGAACAGGTCCAGGGCTGCCTGCCGGGGGTTCCCCTCGTCGTCCCACTGCAGCAGGACCTGCAGCGGGATGGTGACCTGCCGGGCATCCTCGAAGATGGCGGCGGGCACGAGACTTCCGGCGAAGAGGCCGGCGGCCGCGATGCGCGGCTCGACCACCGCCAGCCGGACGCCGATGGAGATGATTCCCCCCTCGTACCCGACCGGGCCGGCGATCTCGGGCAGCGCGAGGAGGTCGTCGAGCGCTGCCTGCCATTCCGGGACGGACTTCTCAACCAGCGGGAGGATCAGGGCGTCGATGATCTCGCCGCTGACCGGCTCCCCCGCCTCCATGGCTCGGCGCAGGTCGGCGCGGGCCTGGTCGGCGGCGGCCCAGCGGGGACGGTCGCCGCTCCCGGGAAGTTCGATGGTGGCCGAGGCGAAGCCGTACTCCGCCGCGTAGTACCGGGCCCGACCCGCCAGCCGGGGGTACATCTTGCCCAGTCCGAGCGGCGGGGGACAGATCAGGATCAGCGGTACCGGCGCGGACGCGGAGGCGGACGCGGGCGTCCACAGGATGCCGGGGATCTCGCCGAGAGTGAACTCGCGCTCGACGACACCGTCGTCGAAACGCTGCTCAGAAGTGAAGTGCATGGTCGTGCCTTTCGGGAGTGCTCAGAGATGGCGCTCCCGGACGACGACCTATCGCCCGACCGTGACCCCGGAGGGGAGCACCCATGTCGATACTGCGTTCACGGGTACCACCTCCTTGTTCTCTCACACGGCCTCCGGAAAGGTAGCAGCGGTTGCCGTGGTCCGCCAAGCGGGTTGTCGCGCCGGCTACTTCCGGGCGTTGGTGCGGCGGGTGGGTTCCGCCGTGGTCGGGTCTTCGGGCCAGGGGTGGCGGGGGTAGCGGCCCCTGAGATCCGCTCGGACGGCTCGGTAGCCCTCGCGCCAGAAGGACTCCAGATCACCGGTGACGGCGGCGGGGCGGCCGGCGGGGGAGAGCAGGTGGATGGTCAGCGGGACGCGTCCTCCGGCCAGCGCCGGGGCAGCTTTCCAGCCGAAGAGTTCCTGCAACTTGACGGCCAGCACCGGGCGTTCGGTGGTGTAGTCGACGCGTATCTTCGAGCCGGACGGCACGGTGATGCGCTCGGGGGCGAGTTCGTCCAGGCGGCCCGCCTCGCCGGTGGCCCACGGCAGCAGGCGCTGGAGGGCGGACGTCGTGTCGATCCTGGCGAGGTCGGATCGGCGGCGGGCGCGGGAGAGTTCGGGTTCCAGCCACTCGTCGGCGCGTTCGAGAAGGGCGGAATCAGAGACGTCGGGCCAGGGTTCCCCGATGGCGGTGTGGAGGAAGGCCAGGCGCTCGCGGAGGTTGGACGGGAACGTGAGGAGCGTGCTGACGCCCTCGCGGGCCAGGCCTTCGAGGAGGGCGGCGCGGACAAGCGAAGGGTCAGGGCGGTTGAGGGGCTTCTCGGCGAGTTCGATGGCGCCCAGTGACTCGACCCGGCGGGAGACGACCTCGCCTCGCCGGCTGTCCCAGTGGACCTCCTCGCGTGCGGTGACCAGCGCCGCTCCGGCGGCCAGCGCGGTGTCCTCGTCCAGTGCCGCAGCGTGCAGCACCCGTGCGGAGTGCGAGCCGGCCGGGCGGTCGGCGACCGCGACGGCGAGCCAGGGCAGCGCGCCGAGTGCCGTGCCCGGGGCGAGTTCGGCGGCGGTCCCGCTCGCCATCAGGTACGGGCTGCGCTCGCCCGGCGCGGGCCGCTCGACCCGGGCGCGGGCGATCCGCTCGGGGAAGGCGAGGGCGACGACCAGCCCGGCGGCCGTCGAGTCGGGCAGGTCGGTGGCGGGCTCGTCGGAGGTGGCGCGCAGCAGGCGGCGGACTTCGTCGCGCCAGCGGCCCGCGTAGGGATCCCGGGAGGAGCGGACAGCCCGCCACACCGCGCCGAGGTCGTCCCCCAGGGCCCGCGGCGGTTCCTCCGACAGCAACGCGACCACTTCGGCCGCCCGCCGAGCCCCGACCGCCGCCGCCCCGTCGACCAGGGCGCGGCCCAGCCGGGGGTGCAGCCCCGTGCGGGCGAGGCGCATGCCGCGCTTCGTCGCCCGCCCGTCGGAGGAGACCGCGCCCAGTGCCTGGAGGGTCTGCCGGGCGGCGGCCATCGCCCCCGCCGGGGGCGCGTCGGGCAGGGCGAGGCCGGTGGCGTCCGGGTCTCCCCAGCAGGCGGCCTGGAGAGCGAACGACGTGAGGTCCGCGAGCGCGATCTCCGGGGTGGGGAAGCGCGCCGCGAGGGCGTCCTCGGCCTCGTTCCAGCAGCGGTACACGGTGCCGGGCGCCTCGCGCCCCGCACGGCCGGCCCGCTGGCGCGCGGCGGCGAGGGAGGCCCGGACGGTGACGAGCCCGGCGAGGCCGCGGGCGTGGTCGGTGCGCGGCTCGCGGGCGAGCCCGGCGTCCACGACGACCCGTACGCCGGGCACGGTGAGCGAGGACTCGGCGACGGCGGTGGCCAGCACGACCCGGCGGCTCTCCCCACGGGAGAGGGCCGCGTCCTGGACGGTCTGCGGGGCGCGGCCGTGGAGTTGCAGGACGTCGAGGCCCACGCCGCCCAGTGCCCCGGCCACCCGGGCGATCTCGCCGACGCCGGGCAGGAAGCAGAGCACGTCCCCGTCCTGCTCGGCGAGGGCCCGCCGCACCACCGAGGCGACGTGGTCGAGCAGCGCCGGGTCGACCCGGGTGCCGTGGGCGGGCCGGACGGCGCGCGGTGGCGGTGCCCAGAGCACAGAGACCGGGTGGGAGACGCCGTGCGCCTCCACCACGGGTGCGCCGCCGAGGAGTTCGGCCCAGGCCTGGGTGTCGGAGGTGGCCGAGGCGCAGACCAGCCGGAGTTCGGGCCGCAGCGCCGCCCGGACGTCGAGCAGGAAGGCGAGCGCGGTGTCGGCGTCCAGGTGCCGTTCGTGGCACTCGTCCAGCACGACCACGTCCACGCCGGGGAGTTCCTGGTCGCGCTGGAGCCGCTGCAGCAGCACTCCGGTGGTGACCACCTCGACGACCGTCTCCGGCCCGACCCGGCGGTCGCCGCGCACGGTGTACCCGACCCGGCCGCCGACGGTCTCGCCGAGCAGCCAGGCCATCCGCCGGGCGGCGGCCCGTACGGCGAGCCGGCGCGGTTCGGCGACCAGTACCCGCCGTACCGGGCCCTCGGAGGAGAGCAGCCCCGCCAGGGCGAGCGGCACCAGTGTCGTCTTGCCGGTGCCGGGCGGTGCGGCGAGGACGGCGGTGCCGTGCTCGTCCAGCGCGCCGAGCAGGGCGGGCAGGGCGGTGCGGACGGGCAGGTCGCGCCAGGCCGGGTTCATCAGGGCACTCAGCCCCGCTCGGTGACGAAGATCGCCGTGCCGGGGATCAGCCGCCCGCGCAGCGGGGACCAGCCGCCCCACTCCTGCTCCAGGCCGGCCGGCCACTCGGGCTCGACCAGGTCCACCAGGCGGAAGCCGGCGGTGACGAGTTCGCGGACCCGGTCGCCGATGGTGCGGTGGTGCTCGACGTAGGTGGCGCGGCCCTGCTCGTCCTGTTCGACGTACGGGGTGCGGTCGAAATAGGAGGACATCGCGGTGAGGCCCTCGACGCCCGGCTCGTCGGGGAAGGCCCAGCGGATCGGGTGGGTCACCGAGAACACCCAGCGCCCGCCGGGCCGCAGCACCCGGTGCACCTCGCGCATCAGGGCGGCGGTGTCGGCGCTGAACGGGACGGCGCCGTAGGCGGAGCAGACGAGGTCGAAGGACGCGTCGGCGAAGGGCAGCACGGCGGCGTCGGCCTGGACGACCGCGACGGGTGTGGTGCCGCGGCCGAGGTCGATCCGGCGGGAGTGCTGGAGCTGGCGGTAGGAGATGTCGAGGGCGACCGGTCGGGCTCCCTGGGCGGCCAGCCAGCGGGAGCACTGGGCGGCGCCGGCGCCGATCTCCAGGACGTCCCGGCCGGCCACCTCGCCGAGCAGGTGGGCGTCGGCCTCGTCCAGGCCCTCGGGGCACCAGGTGAAGCGGTCGTCGCCGAGGAACTCGCCGTGCTCGTCCTGGTACTCGTCGGCGTTGCGGTCCCACCAGTGCCGGCTGGCCCGGCTGCTCTCCCCGGTGCCGGCCTCCCGGCGGGTGGCCTCGTCGCCGTCCTCCTCCTCGACCCGAGCGGGGGAGGCGTCAAGATCGTGCAGGTCTGACTGGGGGGTGGTGGCCACGGTGACAATGCCCATCGCGTAGGGTATGGAAATGCGGAAGCGCCGCTGCCGCGAACCGGCCCGTGAGGGTCCGGATCCTGGCGGTGGCATCCGGGGACAGGGCCCCTTCGGGCGCCGCCGCGAGGCGCGCATTCGGAGGATATGGCCTGATCCGTACCGGGCTCCACCGTCTTGCCGTCCTTCGGCATTGACCGTGCCTGGCCGTCCCCGTATGCTACAAGTTGCGCTGCGGGCCTGCGCGCCTCGGACGGAGCAGGTCGCGCTCGCATCTGTCGAAGACCCCACGGTCGCAAGACGGACGCCGGTTTCTCGTTGTACGGGAGCCCCGGTGTGCCGTGTTCTTGGCTGTCCGGCTTTCGGTGGGAGCGATACAGGCCCTCCGCGTGGCATTACCTACGACTTTCATGTCCGTACCGGAGCCCTTTTCCTAATGACGAGCCCCACCGACTCCTCCCTCAGCACCACCCCGCAGGTCGCGGTCAACGACATCGGCGACGCGGAGGCGTTCCTCGCCGCGATCGACGAGACCATCAAGTACTTCAACGATGGCGACATCGTCGAGGGCGTCATCGTGAAGGTCGACCGTGACGAGGTCCTCCTCGACATCGGTTACAAGACCGAGGGCGTCATCCCGTCCCGCGAGCTCTCGATCAAGCACGACGTTGACCCGCACGAGGTCGTCGCCGTCGGTGACAACATCGAGGCCCTGGTTCTCCAGAAGGAGGACAAGGAGGGTCGTCTCATCCTGTCCAAGAAGCGCGCTCAGTACGAGCGTGCCTGGGGCACGATCGAGAAGATCAAGGAAGAGGACGGCATCGTCACCGGTACCGTCATCGAGGTCGTCAAGGGTGGTCTCATCCTCGACATCGGCCTCCGTGGCTTCCTCCCGGCCTCGCTCGTCGAGATGCGTCGTGTCCGTGACCTCCAGCCCTACGTGGGCAAGGAGCTCGAGGCCAAGATCATCGAGCTGGACAAGAACCGCAACAACGTGGTCCTGTCCCGCCGTGCCTGGCTGGAGCAGACCCAGAGCGAGGTCCGCCAGACCTTCCTCACCACCCTGCAGAAGGGCCAGGTGCGCTCCGGCGTCGTCTCCTCGATCGTCAACTTCGGTGCCTTCGTGGACCTGGGTGGCGTCGACGGCCTGGTTCACGTCTCCGAGCTGTCCTGGAAGCACATCGACCACCCGTCCGAGGTTGTCGAGGTCGGCCAGGAGGTCACCGTCGAGGTTCTCGACGTTGACATGGACCGCGAGCGCGTCTCCCTGTCGCTGAAGGCGACCCAGGAGGACCCGTGGCAGCAGTTCGCCCGTACCCACCAGATCGGCCAGGTCGTTCCGGGTAAGGTCACCAAGCTGGTTCCGTTCGGTGCGTTCGTCCGCGTGGACGAGGGCATCGAGGGTCTGGTCCACATCTCCGAGCTGGCCGAGCGCCACGTCGAGATCCCGGAGCAGGTCGTCCAGGTCGGCGACGAGATCTTCGTCAAGGTCATCGACATCGACCTCGAGCGTCGTCGCATCAGCCTGTCGCTCAAGCAGGCCAACGAGGCCCTGGGTGCCAACCCGGCCGAGGTCGAGTTCGACCCGACCCTGTACGGCATGGCCGCCTCGTACGACGACCAGGGCAACTACATCTACCCGGAGGGCTTCGACCCCGAGGCGAACGACTGGCTGCCCGGCTTCGAGAAGCAGCGCGAGGAGTGGGAGCGCCAGTACGCCGAGGCGCAGGCCCGCTTCGAGCAGCACCAGGCCCAGGTCATCAAGAGCCGCGAGGCCGACGCCCAGGCTGCCGAGGAGGGTGGCGACGCCGTCGCCGCTGCCGCCGGTGGCTCCTACTCGTCCAGCAGCGACGAGGGCTCGGGCGCCCTGGCCTCCGACGAGGCCCTGGCCGCCCTGCGCGAGAAGCTGGCCGGTGGCCAGAGCTGAGGCTCTCGCTTCCCGCTAGCCGATAGCTAGACGGTGGGCCCCACCCGGAATTTCCGGGTGGGGCCCATTTCGTTTTTCGCGATGACTTATATTGATTTGACTTATGTGAAGCTGATGTGAAGAAAAGTGTGAGATGAGGCTCATTGCCCGTCTATAGGCCTTGGTTCGGGTTCCACCTAGATTGAGGGGAGCTGCCCGAAAGGCTTCTCATGCGCAATACCTCCTCCGTCGCCTCCACTGCCGTGGTCGGCGGCCGGCTCGCGGCCATCGGCCGGTTCTGCTTCCGTCACCGTCGCTGGGTACTCGGCCTGTGGGCCGTCGTCCTGGTGGTCGGCGTCCTGATCGGGGGCCGGGTCTTCGAGGGCTCGGTGGCCGGGGCGTCCTCCGCCAGTGCCGAGGCCGACCGGGGGAGCGCGGTGGTCGCCGCGGCCGACCCGGCCAAGGGCACCGTGACCGCCGTGGTGGACGGCAGGCCGGTGGGCGATCCGGCGGTGAAGGCCGCCGTGGAGCGGGCCACCGCCGAGATCGCCGCCCTGCCCGGGGTCTCCTCCTCGCTCGACGCGTACGGCACCGGCCCGGAGGCGGCCGCGCTGAGCTCCGCCGACGGGACGGCGAGCCTGGTCACCGTACGGATGGCCGACACCGCGAGCACCGCCCAGACCGACGCCGTCACCGCGCGGCTGGCCGCGCTGGACGGAGTGGGCGGCGCCCACGTCACGGTCGGCGGGGACCTGGTGCTCCAGCAGGAGGTCAAGCAGCAGACCGAGAAGGACACCCGGTTCGGTGAGCTGGTGACGCTGCCGCTCACGCTGATCGTCATGGTGCTGGTCTTCGGCGGGCTGGCGGCGGCCTCGCTGCCGGTGATCGGGGCGGTCGCCTCGGTGGGCGGCGCGCTGCTGGCCATGTTCGGTTTCAGCCGGATCATGGACATCGACACCAGCGTGCTGCCGATCGCCACGGTGCTGGGGCTCGGCCTCTCGATCGACTACGCGCTGCTCATGGTGAATCGTTTCCGCGAGGAACGCGGCCACGGCGCGGGCATCGCCGCCGCCGTGGAGCGGACCGCGGCGACTGCCGGACGCACCGTGGCCTTCTCCGGGCTGACCGTGGCCGTCGCGCTCTCCGGCCTGTTCGTCTTCACCAGCCCGGTGCTCGGCGCGGTCGCGGCGGCCGGAGTGAGCGTGGTGGTGATCGCCGTCGCCGCGGCGCTCACCCTGATCCCCGCGCTGCTCGGCTTCGCCGGCGCGCGGATCAAGACGCCCACCGCGCCCGTCGCGGACGAGGGGTTCTTCAGTCGGACCGTGCGCCGGGTGCGCAAGCGGGCGGTGGCGGTCACGCTCGCCTCCGTCGCGCTGCTGATGGCGGCCGGGGTGCCGTTCCTCCATGCCGACATGCGCAACTCCGGCGCCGCGGTGCTGCCCGCCTCCTCGGCCGGGCGGCAGGTCGCCGAGACGATCGACCAGCGCTTCCCGCAGGTCTCGGCCGCGCCGATCACGGTGGTGGTCGAGGGCGGGGCGTCGGTGGCCCAGGCGTACGCGGACGACGTGATCGCCAAGCTGCCCGGGGTGAGCGGGGTGCGAGCGGTGTCGCCGGTGGGCGACACGGTCTCCACGATCGACGTGCTGGTGCACGGGGACCCCCAGGGCGCACAGGCCAAGCAGGTGGTGGAGGAGCTGCGGGCCGACCGCGGCGGGCTGACCACCTACGTCACCGGCGGCGCGGCCTCGGTGGTGGACTTCCAGGACGAGCTGCTCTCACGCGGGCCGTGGGCGCTGGGCCTGGTGGCGGTCGGCACCCTGGTGCTGCTGTTCCTGATGACGGGATCGGTGGTGATGCCGGTCAAGGCGCTGCTGATGAACCTGCTCTCGCTGGGTGCCTCGCTCGGCGCGCTCACCCTGGTGTTCCAGGACGGCTGGTTCAGCGGGCTGCTCGGGTTCAGCCCGACCGGCGGGCTGGAGACCTTCATCCCGGTGCTGGTCTTCGCCTTCGCCTTCGGGCTGTCGATGGACTACGAGGTGTTCCTGCTCTCCCGGATCAGGGAGCTGACCCTGCGCGGGCACGACTGCGTCCGGGCGGTGGAGCTGGGCGTGCAGCGCAGCGGTCGGATCATCACCTCGGCGGCGCTGCTGATGGTGATCGTCTTCGCCGGGTTCGCGCTCGGGGACATGCTGATGGTCAAGCAGATGGGCATCGCGCTGGCCGTCGCCGTCGCGGTGGACGCCACCCTGGTGCGCTGCCTGCTGGTGCCCGCCGCGATGAGCCTGTTCGGCGAGTTCAACTGGTGGGCGCCCGCTCCGCTGCGGCGACTGCACCGGCGGTTCGGGCTGAGCGAGCACGTCGACCTGCCGGAGATCCGGCCGGCGGCTGCGGTCCCGGCGCCGCGACCGGTGACGGAGCCGGTGGGAGAAGGCCCGGTGGGAGAAGGCCCGGCGGGCAAGGACCTGGTGGGCTCAGCCCAGTCGGCGTAGCAGGTCGACCGCCGCGCGCAGCCGGTGCTGCTCCTCGGGGGTGAGCCGCGCCTCGATGGCGGTGGCGATCCGGTGCTCGCGGCGGGCGCGCTGGTCGAACAGGGCGGTGCGGCCGGCCTCGGTGGCGGTGATCAGCAGCTTGCGGCCGTCGGTGGGGTGGGGCTGCTGGGTGACCAGTCCGGCCTCGGTCATCAGCGCGACGGTGCGGGCCATCGACTGGTGGCGGACCCGCTGGAGCGCGGCGAGCTCGGCGACCGTGCAGGTGCGCCCGTCGCGGACCAGCAGGCCGAGGACGCCGGCCTGGTTCTGCGGCAGCTCGTCGCCGTCGCGCAGGGAGCGGACCAGGCTGCCGAGAGCGGCGCGCAGATCGGCGGCGAGTTCCAGGGCGTCCGGGTGCGGGTGCGGGTGCGGGTGCGGGTGCGGGGCTTCGCTGCTCATGGGATGAGTCTACCGGGAATATCTACAGCATCGCTGTACAGCTTTGCTGTATGGTTCCCGCATGCGAATCACCAAGTTCGGACATGCCTGCGTACGCGTCGAGCACGGCGACACCACCGTCGTCGTCGATCCCGGGGCGTTCACCGACTCCGCCGCCGCGCTGGCCGGCGCGGACGCCGTCCTGATCACCCACGAGCACATGGACCACTTCGAGGAGCCCGGGCTGCGCGCCGCGCTGGAGGCCGACCCGGCGCTGCGGGTGTGGACCAACCGGGCCGTCGCCGCACAGCTGGACGGCGTGGCGCGGCGGGTCACCGTGGTCGGCGAGGGCGACGCCTTCGAGATCGGCGGGCTCGGCGTCTCGGTGCACGGCGAGTGGCACGCGGTGATCCACCCGGACATCCCGCGGGTGCACAACATCGGCTTCCTCTTCGACGGCCGGCTGTTCCACCCCGGCGACGCGTTCACCGTGCCGCCGCACGCCGTGGAGACGCTGCTGCTGCCGCTCGCGGCGCCGTGGAGCAAGGCCTCCGAGGTGATCGACTACGTCAGGGAGGCCGGCCCGCGCCGGGCGGTGCCGGTGCACGAGGCGGTGCTCAGCCCGATCGGGTTCGCCGTGCAGACCCGGCTGGTCGGGCCGCAGGGGCCGGGGACGGGGGCGGAGCTGACGGTGCTGGGGGAGGGCGAGAGCCTGGAGCTGGACTGAGGGGGCTCCGGGGGTGGCCCGTGCTGACGGGCCCGGCACCGCGCCGGTAGCCTGACGCCATGCTGAAGATCGGACTGACGGGCGGCATCGGCGCGGGCAAGAGCGAGGTGTCCCGGCTGTTCGCCGCGCGCGGCGCGGTGATCGTGGACTCCGACGTGATCGCCCGCGAGGTGGTCGCCCCCGGGACGGACGGTCTGGCGGCCGTGGTCGCCGAGTTCGGACCGCAGGTGCTGCGCGAGGACGGCGCACTGGACCGTCCCGCGCTCGGGGCGGTCGTGTTCGCCGACCCGGAGCGGCTGAAGGCGCTCAACGCGATCGTCCACCCGCTGGTGCGGGACCGCGCCGCCGAGCTGGAGGCGGCGGCCGCGCCGGACGCGGTCGTGGTGCACGATGTGCCGCTGCTGGCCGAGAACGGCCTGGCGCCGCTGTACGACCTGGTCGCGGTGGTGGACGCGGCCGACGAGGTGCGGGTGGACCGGCTGGTGCGGCTGCGCGGGATGGCCGAGGAGGAGGCCCGGGCCCGGATGGCCGCGCAGGCCTCCCGGGACGACCGGCTGGCGATCGCGGACCTGGTGATCGACAACAGCGCCGGCCTGGCGGAGCTGGAGGCGCGGGTGGACGAGGTCTGGGCGGAGCTGGCCCGGCGCGCGGCGGCCTGAGCCCGGGCTTCGGCTGAGGGCCGGGCCCGCGGATACGGGCCGCGGATACGGGGGCCGGGGTTCGACGGCGGGGTTCGGTGCGGCGGTTCGGGCGGTTCGGGCGGTTCGGGCGGTGTCGAGCGGCAGCCGGGCCCGGACGGCGAAGCCGCCCTCCGGGGTCGGCCCGGCGTGCAGGGTGCCGCCGAGGTCCCCGGCCCGGGTGTGCATGCCGCGCAGGCCGTGGCCGCCGGAGGGCAGTTCGGGGTGCTCGGCCCGCCCGTCGGTGGCTCCGGCGGCGCCGATCTCCGGAGGGCCGGCGGCGGGGGAGTTGACCACGGCCAGGCTCAGCCCGTCCGGTGCGACCTCGACGGTGACGGCCACCTCGGCGGCCGGGGCGTGTTTGTGGGCGTTGGTCAGCGCCTCCTGCACGATCCGGTAGGCCGCGTACTGCACGGCGGGCCCCGGGTCGGGCAGGCCCTCGGCCGGGCCGCTGACGGTCAGCCCGACCGCCAGCCCGGCCTGCCGGGACTCCTCGACCAGGGCGGGCAGCCCGTGCAGCGACGGCGGCACCTGCGCGGCCGGGGTGGTCAACACGCCGAGCAGGGCGCGCAGTTCGGTGAGCGCCTGGAGGCCGAGGGCGCGGATCAGGCCGAGCGTCTCCCGGACGGCGGCCGGGTCCTCGGCCAGGGCGACCTGCCCGGCGCCCGCGTGCAGGGCGATCAGCGAGACCCGGTTGGACACCACGTCGTGCATCTCCCGGGCGAGCCTGGCGCGTTCGGCGGCCACCGCGCGCTCCTCGGCGTGCCGGCGGGCCTCCTCCAGCAGCCGGTTGCGCTCGCCGAGCAGTCGGTTGCGTTCGGCCAGCACGCGGACGGTGCGGGCACGCTGGTGCGCGGTCAGCCCGAGGGTGAGCGGCACGGCGCCGAAGACCAGAGGGTCCTCGACCAGGTTGGCGAGTTCGGACGGGTTGCCGACGTCCCCGAGGTCGAACGGCACGAGCAGCCGCAGCAGGGCCAGCGCCGCCAGGACGGACACCGGCACGGTGCGGCCGCGCCGCGCGGCCAGCCCGTAGAGCGCGACGGCCAGCGGGAGTTGGCCGCTCACCAGGGTGGCCACGGTGACCGCGGCCGGGTGGCGGCGGCGCAGGGCCAGGGCGAGCGCGCCGACCGCGATCAGGCCCGCGTTGGTCTCCGGTGAGGCGGTCGGGCCGAAGTCCGGGTCGCCGGCGGCGAGCGGGACGAGGAGCAGCAGCACCAGGGCGGTCGGCGCGAGCGCCCGGACCGGGCGGGGCAGGTGCGGCGGCGGGCCGGGCAGCGGCGCGGCGAGGTCCTCGCCCGGTGGACCGACGCCTGACGGACCGACGCCTGACAAGCCGGCGCCTGACGGCCCGGTGGCCGACTCGCCGGTGGCCGGCCGGTCGGTGGGCTGCTGCATGAGGGGCATGCTTCCACACCGGCGCGGCGCCGGGACGGTCGTCGGACCGAGTGGCCGGGAAGGGACTGGTGAAAGGCCCTGACCGGAGGGGAGCATGGCGGGATGGATGATCGTTTCTCGCCCGAGCCGGCCCTCGCCGGGGCGCCGGTGGTCGAACGGCTCGCGCGGTACGGCCGCGCCGAGCAGGAGGAGGTCCTCGGCCCCGGCGACGACCCGTACGGCGTCGCGTACACCGGGCTGACCTTCCGGCCCAAGGAGATCCACTTCGGCATCCGGGCCGCGGACGGCCGGCTCGTCGCCCACACCGGGCTGGTCCCGCTGCCGCTCACCGCGGGCGGCACCGACCTGACGGTGATGGGCGTCGGCGGGGTCTGCGTCGCCCCCGACCGGCGGAACGGTGGCCTCGCGCAGGCCGTGGTCGGGGCCGCCCTCGACCACGCGCGCACCCTCGGCCACCGGTACGCGCTGCTGTTCTGCCGCCCGCCGCTGTCCGCGTTCTACCGGGGGCTCGGGTTCCGGGAGGTGGTGCGGGGGGTGACGGTGGAACAGCCGGAGGGACGGCTGGCGGAGATGCCGCTGCGCACCATGTGGGCGCCGCTGGCCGCCGGGGCCGGATGGCCGGAGGGCCCGGTACGGCTGCGCTCGCTGCCGATGTGAGGCGCGCCCGGGCCGCTCCGGGCCGTCCCGGGGTGCGGCTCGGGCCCGGCTGGGCGCGGGCCGTTGTGGCGAGGAGGCCGGCCGCTCCGGGCCGGGGTCAGGCCGTCGTGGCCGGGGCGCCCGCGCCCGCGCCCGCGTCCGCGTGCGCCACGGCGGCGCCGGCCAGGGCGCGGATCATGGGGTGCGCCCGGGTGCCGTCGCCGGACAGTTCCGGCTGGAACAGCGAGGCCAGGAAGAACGGGTGGCCGGGCAGCTCCAGGATGCGCGCCTCGCCCGACCCGTCCGCGCCGCTGAACCGCAGGCCGTGCGCGGACAGCCGGTCCAGGTAGGCGCCGTCGAGGCCGTACGCGCAGTGGTAGCGCTCCAGGGTGCGGGTGGCGCCGAGGACCCGCTCGGCGAGGCTCCCGGGGGTGACCGTGACGGACCCTTCGTGGCCGACCAGCGAGCAGGCCAGCGGCGCGATCACCTGCTGTTCGGCGTCCGGGTGCGCCTCGCCGTGGACGGAGTCCGTCAGGCCGCAGACGTTCCGGGCGTACTCCAGCACCGCGTGCTGGAACCCGGCGCAGGTGCCGAGGAAGGGGATGCCGCGCTCGCGGGCGGTCCGGACGGCGGCCAGCGCGCCCGCCTCGCTGCGATACGGGCTGCCGGGCAGCAGCCAGACCGCGTCGAAGCCGGCCAGGGCGCCGGGCGCGGCGGCGTCCCCGGTCGGGATCCAGTAGGCGTCCAGGACGAGGTGGTCGTGCTCGGCGAGGGCGTCCAGCAGGCCCGGGATCCGGGCGTGCGAGCGGACGGCGGGAGAGCGGTCGCCGACCAGGGCGACCCGCGGGGTCAGGTAGGTCATGGGGCTATCCTGACCCCGCACCCGAGATCAGTGCCAACGATGATTTCTTAAGCTTCGATCAGATCGGTTGATGGCCGCCGTGGACCCGCAGCAGCTGCGCACCTTCGTGACCGTCGCCCGCCTGGCCTCCTTCTCGGAGGCCGCGCGGGAGCTCGGCTACACCCAGTCCGCGGTCTCCCAGCAGATCGCCGCGCTGGAGGCGGACCTCGGGGCGGCGCTGCTGCTCCGCCGTCCGGTCGGGCCGACCGGCGCCGGACGGCGGCTGCTGGAACACGCCGCGCCGCTGCTGGTCCGGCTGGAAGCGGCGCGCGCCGACGTAGCGCGCCTGGCGGGCGCACCGGGCGCCCGGCTGGTGATCGGGGCCACCCCGCTGGCGGTCGGGGCGACCCTGGGGCGCGCGCTCGGCGAGGTGCGCCGGGTCCATCCCGGGGTGGAGCCGGTGGTCCGGGTGCTCGCCCAGGACGCGCTGCCCGCCCAGGTCGCCACCGGAGAGGTCGACCTCGCCCTGATCGACGGACTGGCCGCGCCCAGTGACCCGCTGGCGCTGCCCGACGTCGGCCCGCTGCGCACCGTCGCGGTGGCCGAGCGGCCGGTCGCCGTCGCCCTGCCCGTCGGCCACCCGCTGGCCGGCCACCGCGGCCTCGCGCTCGCCGACCTCTCCGCCGCCCGCTGGCTGGACGCGCCCGACCTCACCCCGACGGCGGCCCGGCTGCGCGCGGCCGCGGGCGTCGACGGCTTCCGGCCCGCCGTCCGCTACCGGGGCACCGACCTGCACGGACTGCTCGCGCTGGTGGCGGCCGGGCACGGGCTCACCCTGCTGCCCGAGCCGGTGCTCGCGCGGGCGCCCGGGGTCGGGTCCGCGCCGATCGCGGTGCCCCGGCTGGCGCACCGCACCGAACTCGTCCACGGCAGTCTGCCGGAGGGCCCGGCGGCGCTGCTGGTGCGACTGCTGGAGGGATCCCGGGGCGGTCGGGACCGGTCGGCGGCGCCGAATTCGGTTGCGAGCGGCATCGGCCCCGATGAAATGATCACGCGATGAGTACCGGAATCATCATCAGACGGGTGCGGGCCGAGGAGTGGCAGTCGCTCAGGGACCTCCGCCTGGAAGCGCTGCAGGACCCGGTCGCGGCCGTGGCCTTCCTGGAGACGTACGAGCTGGCCGTCACCAAGCCCGACGAGTTCTGGCAGGACCGCGTGACCCGGGCCGCGACCAGCCCGGACGTGGCGCAGCTCGTCGCGCAGACCCGGGACGGGCGCCTGCTCGGCTCCATGACCGGGGTGGTCGAGCGGCGCGGCGGGGACGGGGCCCTGGAAGGCGACGTCATCGAGGTCGACCAGGTGCACGTGGTCGGGGTCTACGTCCGGCCGGAGGCGCGCGGCACCGGGCTGGCGCGGGACCTGATCCGGGCCGTCCAGGACTGGGCGTGGTCGCTCACCGAGCCGAGGATCGAGCGGGTGCGGCTGTTCGTCCACGAGGACAACCCCCGGGCCGAGGCGATGTACCGCAAGGCCGGCTTCGAGCCCTCCGGCGTGGCGTTGCCGGTGCCCGGCGACGGGTCCGGCCGGGAGATCGAGCTGGCGGTGCTCCGGGGCTGACCGGGGGCGGGGGCGGTCGGTTGTGGAGACTCGGGCACCAGGCGTTCACGCCCCGGGCCTGACGGTGGTCGGCCGCGAGGTGCTGTCATGAGCACAGTCGCCCGGCGAAGGGTCGGGCCGGCCCAGGAGTGCTTCCCCCCATGATGCTCCGTCACCGTCTCACCGTCGTCGCCTCGACGGCCGCCCTCGCCGCCGCCGGGCTCGCCGCCGGCACCGCGCGGGCCGCCGCCCCGGCCCCGGCGGCCACCGTCGGGTCCCGTGCGCTCGCGGCGAGCTGCTCGCAGGCGTACCTGCCGCTGCCCGACCCGTACTGCACCCCCGGCGCGTACAACCCGGACGTCACCCAGGCGACCATCGGGCAGACCATCTGCGTCTCCGGCTGGACCGCCACCGTCCGCCCGTCGACCAGCTACACCAATGCGCTGAAGGTGCAGCAGATAGCGGCGTACGGCTACGCGGACACCAGCACGGCGGACTACGAGGAGGACCACCTCGTGCCGCTGGAGCTCGGCGGAGCCCCGCGCGACCCGGCCAACCTGTGGCCCGAGCCGCGCTACGGCAGCCAGCCGGCGCAGAGCAAGGACTCCGTCGAGACCAAGCTCAAGAACGCGGTCTGCGGCGGCCGGGTCGGCCTCGACGACGCCCGCGCGGCGATCGCGAACGACTGGACCACCGCCCTCGGCGTCCTGGGGCTGTGAGGCCGGCGCCCCGGGAGCGGACGTGAAGGGGCCGCCCGGCCCGTCCGGTCCCCAGGGGGCGGACGGGCCGGGCGGCCTTCCGTGCTGTGCGGTTCCGCTGTGCCGTGCGGTTCCGCCCTGCCGTGCGGGCGGGTGCCCGCCGGGGGTCAGCGCCCGTCGCAGCCAGGGAGGGCCTCGCACATCGGCGCGGCCATGCCGCTGCCGACGTACTTGTCCTCGGGCGCCTTCCAGGCGTCCTTCGGCTGGGCGCCGGCCTTGGTGGTGGCCCAGACGGCCAGCTCGCTGACCACGCCGCCGTCGCTGACCACGTACTCGTGCAGCGTGACGGTGCCGCCGTCGGCCTGCGGGACGGTCAGGACGGCCGCGAAGTAGGGCGCCTCCGGGGCGCTGTCGACCTTCACGGTGGCGCCGGGCGCGGTCTTGGCACAGGACTTGACCGCCTCCGTCAGGCGGGCCTGGGCCAGGTTGGTGGACTGCTTGGCGCCGCTGCTGTGGGTCGGGTCACCGTGGAACAGCAGGGTCTGCTGGGCCGCCCAGCGGTCCCCGCCGAAGCCGACCTCGGACTTCGCGGCGGCGGTGCCGGTGAACAGCACCTCGTCGTCCTTGGCGATCGCGGCGTGGCACAGCTCCATGCCCTTGAACTGGGTGGCGCCGGAGACCGGCTTGGCGTTGGCCGCCAGCGGCGTGTAGTGGTAACTCTCGTCCATCGGGATGCTCTTGGTGTCCATCCAGGCCTTGTCCGGGATGCCCTTGTCGCTTCCGGTGGGCTTGGTGGGGTTGGTGGCGGGGGTGGTGGCCCCGGCCGGGGCGGCGATCGTGCCGCCGTCCTGGCCGTTGTCCGGCCCGCAGGCGCTGAGCGCGCCCAGGCAGAAGAGGGCAGCGGCGGTGGCGGTGACGACTCTGGTGGTGCGCAACTGACGGTTCCTCGGATGTCCGGTGGCATTGGTCGGGGTCGGGCACGCGCCGGCCGTGGGCCGCTGGTGCGCGGCGCCGTCCGTCCGTCCTCGCCGCCCGGTCGACCCGTGGTCACGGGCGTGCGGCATGGCGGCTCCTCCCCCTGTGATCGGGGCCGCCTGGCTCCTTGCCCCGCCCTCCGCCCCGGGATTGAGGGGTGGTCAGGGCCGATGCGCATCGACGGCGATCGAAAACCTATGCCAACGGACCGTCGGTCGCAAAGCCGGGTTCCGGGCCGGACGCCCGGATTCCCTTTTGTGGTCGATGGTGCTGATTGGGCCTGTGTGGTGGGTGTGATCGGATGCGGCGGGAGCCGTGGGCGGGGCTTGGGGCGGCCCTCGGGGCGGGTGACCGCCCCGCGCGAAGGGCCCGGCCGGGGTGGCGCGGGCCCCGGCCGGGGACGCGTCCGGCCTGGTCAGGCGACCAGGCCGCCGATGCCGGAGCGGCCCGCCGGAACGCCGTCGAGGGTGACCACGGTCTGCCGGCCGACGGCCTCGCCGAACACGGCGGCGATCGCCCCGGCCGCCGCCGCGACCAGCCGGGCGGGCGCGTCCGGGAACTGCGGCAGGTGGTACGCCGCCTCCCGCATGCTCAGCGTGACCACGGGGGCGGCCTCGTCGGTCGGCACTCCGCCGATGCCCCGGCGGCGCTGCGGGACCCCGATCAGCTCGACCGCGACCCGGGGGCGGAACTGCTCGCCGAAGACCGAGGTGACGGCGTCGGTGAGGCCGGCGATGAGCGTCGGCTCGACGTCGGGGGTGAGGGACTCCTCGCGGATGTGCAGGCTCAGGTGCGGCATGGTGGAGCTCCGTTCGGCTCGGTTCGTACCATGGGCTGACGAGTTCGCTTTGCACGTAAAACAGCTTTGATGTCAAAGATAACTGGGGAGAGGTGGGCGATGTCAACGCCCGAGGGAGAACCGCGGAACGCGGCGGCGACGGGCGGGGAGGGGCTCGACGACGCCGTGCGGTCGATGCTGCTGCTGATGCCCCGGCTGGTCGGACGGGCCAAGCGGATCCCCGTCCCCGAAGCGCTCAGCGGCCTCGCCCTGGCGCCCCGGCACCTCTCCCTGCTGGCCTGCCTGCTGCTGGACGGGCCGATGGGCGTCAACGAGCTCGCCACCCGGCTGGAGGTCGCCCCCACCACGGTCAGCCTGATGGTCGGGGACCTCAGCCGGCAGGGCGTCCTCGAGCGGCGGGAGGACGAGGCCGACCGGCGGCGGCGCATCGTCGCGATCGCCCCCGACCGGCTGCCCGCCATCGAGGCCTGGCTCGCCCCCGGGGCCGCCGCCTGGCGCACGGCCCTCGGACCGCTCGGTGCGGCGCAGCGGCGCCTGGTGGTGGACACGCTGCTGGCGTACGAGGCGGCGGTGGGGCGGGAGCGGGACTGACGGCAGGGGTGGCGCGGTACGGCGGCCGGGACACGGGGTCGGCGGCCGGGGCGCGGGACGCTACCCGCGGGCGCCGGGGACGCCGAGCTGCTGGGCGAGCCAGGGGAGGGCCCGGGCGAAGGAGGCGGAACCGGTCTGCCAGGTGTGCTTGCCGGAGCCGACCACGTTCACCGTCCTGATGCCGTCCTTCCTGGCCGCCGCGTCCAGGGCCCTGGCGGACTCGATCTGGCCGTGCTCCTCGTCGCCCTGGGCGAAGTAGCCGGACACGCCCTGGTAGCGGGGGTGTTGGGCGAGCACGGTCAGCGGGTCGTGGGCGGCCCAGGCCGCCGCGTCGCCGCCGTACAGCTCCTGGACGGTGTGGTCCCGGTCGCCGATGTAGGGGCCCTTGTCGCCGGAGAAGTCGCCGAAGTGGGTGAAGACGTCCGGGTGCTCGACGGTGAGGTCGAACGCGCAGGTGCCACCCATCGACCAGCCGGCCACGCCCCACCTGTGCGGGTCGGTGGCGGCGTTGAAGGTCTTCTGGACGAACGGCGGGACGTCCCTCAGCAGGTGGCTCTCGGCGTGGCCGTGCGGGCCGTCGACGCACTCGGTGTCCACCCGGAAGCCGCCGGTGGCGTCCACGAAGACCAGGATCGGCGCGAAGCCGTTGTGCTTGGCGGCGAAGGCGTCGGCGGTCTTGACGGCGTCGCCGGAGCGGATCCAGTTGTCCGGCGCCGCGAACTCGCCGCCGATCATCTCCAGCACCGGCAGCTTGGGCCGGGACCGGCTGCGGAACCAGGCGGGCGGCAGGTAGACCAGCTCCTGGCGGTGGGCGAAGCCGCTGGCGGTGTCCGGTACGTCGACCTGGACGATGCGGCCGGTGCCGCTCCTGCCGTGGATCGACCCGAGCTCGGCCAGGGTGATCTGGTCCGGTAGCGGCTGTCCGCCGAGCTCGCCGATCGCGTCGCCCAGGGTCGGGTAGTAGCCGGTGGCGATGTTCAGGCTGTTCGCCGCGGAGAACAGCGCCAGCAGCACGGTCGGCGCCACCAGCGCCCGCCGCCACCACCGCGCGCCGCGCCAGCCGAACCCGAGCACGCACAGCGCCGCGACGGCCACCCCGCCCCACAGCCACACCCCGAGCGGGATCGGGTCGGTGATCCCGCTCAGCGCCGGCACGGCGAAGGCGGCGACCCCGGTGAGGGCCGACGCCGTCCCGAGCGCGAGCGGCCCCCGCCTGCGCAGCCACGGCAGGTCCCGCCGGCTCGCGGTGACCAGGAGCAGCGCGAGGGTCGTGGCCCGGACCGTCCACGGGAACCAGCCGTCGAGCAGGGAGACGTTCATACGGCCGGAGGCTAGGCGCGGCGGATGAGAGGCCGGTTAGAGGCTGACGGTTCGCTGGAAGAGCGCTGTGAGGAGGAAAGGCACGCCGAACAGCGCCGAGTCGGGCCCCTGGGCGGCCATCGGGCGGATCTCCAGCGGGGTGAACCCTCGGAACAGCGAGCGGAGTTCGTCCGGGGAGTAGGCCAGGCCGCCCTCCAGCGCGCCGAGCCGGTAGAGCTCCTCGTCGGGCCGCTCGGACCCCATCGCGCCGGCCGCGAAGGCGGTGAGGGCGAAGTGCCCGCCCGGCGCCAGGACCCGGTCCAGCAGGGCCAGGTAGCTGACCCGGCGGTGCGGCGGGAGGTGGTGCAGGCAGCCGGAGTCGTAGACCAGGTCGTAGCGGGCGTGCGGGAGTTCGGCCTCGAAGATGCTCGCCCGGTGGAACCTCAGGCCGGTGCCCGTGCCCGTGCCCGTGCCCGTGCCTGTGCCTGTGCCGGTGCCGGTGTCGTTGCCGAGGCCCGCCTCGCGGGCGCGTTCCTCGGCCCAGGCGATGGCGGTGGCGGAGAGGTCGACGGCGTCCACCTCGAAGCCGAGGGAGGCCAGGTGGATCGCGTTGCGCCCGTTGCCGCAGCCGAGGTCCAGCGCCCGGCCGGGGGCGAGCAGCCCGCGGTCGAGGTGGTGGGCCAGGTTCTCGTCCGGCTTGGGAGCGAAGAACGGGCGCCCGGCGGAGCGGTCCGCGTAGAACCGGTCCCAGAACGGTTCGGCCGGCGGGAAGAGGCCGTCGAGGAGCGCGAGGACGTCCTCGGTGGTGCGGATCGTACGGTTCATGCGGCCGAGCCTAGGTGGTTCGCCGGACGGGCGCGCGGGGCTCAAGGACCGCCGCACGGGCGACTGTTGGGGCTGCCGGTGGCCAGGCCGGGACGGGTGTCCGGGGTCGGGGCCGGCGGGTGGCGGCGCCCCCGCCCGGAGCCGGGAGGGGCCCTTTCCGCGGGGCGGGGAGAGGCGCCCCGGGGAGTGCTCGGGAAATTCCTCCGGGAACATTCCGGGCGAGGAGTCGAAGGGTGCGCGGGACCGGTCGAATCGGTGCACGGGGGCCGGACATGACGCCGATGTGGCCCCGGTGGGACCGTGACGGCCCGCGCCGCCCGTGTGCTAGGTTCGCGCGCATTCGAACGGACCGGTGTGCGCGGGGGGAAGCATGGTGGCGGTGCCGGTGAGCGCCCGGTGGCTGACCGGGCTGGGGATCGTGGCGTTCCTGCTGCCGATGCCCGCCATGGCGGCGGGTCGCGGGACGTCGGCGCCGGTGTTCTACCTGCCTGCGCTGTTGTGTGTCGCGGTCTGCGCCGTGCCGTCGTTCTTCCGCCGCCGGGACCGTTTCCGGATCGCCTGTGCGGCCGCCGGGATGACGGTGGCGGCGGTGTCGGCTCCGCCGGGGGTCCTCGGTCTCCTGTTCGCGGTGGCCGTGCCGGGCTGGGGCTGGCTGCTCTACCTCGCCTTCCTCGCCCTGCCGGTCACCGCGATCGCCGCACTGATCGCCGGCTTCCAGCGGGCCAAGGGCCGCGAGAGCGGTCAACGGGCGGTCACGGTCGCCTGGGCGGCCACGGCGATCACGGTGACCGGCTGGGGCTACCTCGCCGGTCTCGCGATGGCCTGAGTGACGGACCCCGAGAGGGTAATCGGATTGCCGCCCCACGGCCCGGTCGGATAGGAAACTCGTATGCTCAGGGGACGCAAGGTCGGGCTCAGGGCCCGGCACGAGGAAGACATCCCGGTCCTGCGGACCGAACTCTTCGACGACGTGGTCACCTCCACGCGGTCCGAGGGCGCCCCGTGGCGGCCGATCTCGCCCGGCTCGAAGGACCGCCGGCTCGTGGTGGACGACACCGTACCGACCCACGTCCCCTTCTCCGTCGTGGAGTTGGACGGCGGCGCGCTGGTCGGCACCGCGACGCTGTGGGGCATCGACACCCACCACCGGTCCGCGCACATCGGCCTCGGAATGCTGCCCTCCTGCCGCGGCAAGGGCTACGGCACCGACGTGGTCGCGGTGCTCTGCCACTACGGCTTCGTCGTGCGCGGCCTGCACCGGCTGCAGATCGAGACGCTGGCGGACAACGCCGGGATGCTGCGCTCCGCCGAGCGCAACGGCTTCGTCCGCGAGGGCGTGCTGCGCTCCGCGGTCTGGGTGATGGGCGAGTTCGTGGACCAGGTGGTGCTCGGGCTGCTGGACCGGGACTGGAAGCCGGACGGGAACCACCCCCGGCCGCAACGGCCCGGAACCGGCGGATGATCACCGTTCCGGCCGGCCGGGTCACCCTCTCCGACCGCCGCACCCAGCGCAGTTGGGCCGTCGACGTGGCCTCGTACCGGCTGGCGGCCTGCCCGGTGACCCGCGAGCAGTACGAGGGCGAGACCGGCGACCACCGCCCCGCGCACAGTGTCTCCTGGCTCGACGCCGTCCGCCACTGCAACGAACTCTCCCACCGCGAAGGCCTCGTACCCGCCTACGCGGTGGACGGCGAGGAGGTCTCCTGGGACCGCGCCGCCGACGGCTACCGGCTGCCCACCGAGGCCGAATGGGAGCACGCCTGCCGCGCCGGCACGGACGGCCCGCGCTACGGCCAGCTGGACGAGATCGCCTGGCACCGCGGCAACTCGGGCGAACGGCCGCACGAGGTGGGCGGACTGCGCCCGAACGCCTACGGGCTGTACGACCTGCTCGGCAACGTCTGGGAGTGGTGCTGGGACCGCTACGACCCCGAGGTGTACGGCGGTTACCGCGTGCTGCGCGGCGGCGGCTGGTTCGACGAGCACTGGAGCTGCCGCGCCTCCGTCCGCCGCCGCAGCCACCCGACGCTGCGGATCGACGACGTGGGATTCCGGCTCGCGCGCTCGATCGCCGGGTGAAGGCGGGCGCGGTGAAGGACGGGCCGGGCGCGGTAGAAGGCCCTCCGGTGCAGTGGATCGCGGGCCCTCGGACATCCGCCCGGAATTTCTCGCGGAATCGAGGAACCGTCACGAACGGACCCGCGTTGGCGCCTGCATGAGTGACGAGAGATCCGATGAGCCGGTGTCCCTGCGCCCGATCGCCGAGGCGGACCTGGCCGTGATCGAGGAGATGGTGAACGACCCGGAAGCCCTGGGGGAGTTCCAGTGGTACGGCTGGCGGGACCCGCAGCGGTTCCGCCGCCAGTGGGCGGAGGGCGGGCTGCTGGACGACCGGCAGTGGATGCTGGCGGTCGTCGTCGGGGGCGGGTTCGGCGGCTTCGTCGCCGCCAACCGGAGCGGGGTGCGGCCGTCCGCCCCGTACTGGAGCATCGGCGTGCAGCTGCGGCCCCAGGTGCGCGGGCGCGGGATCGGCACCCGGGCCCAACGGCTGCTGGTGGACTACCTGTTCGCGCACTCGCCGGTGATGCGGCTGGAGGCGGACACCGAGGCCGGCAACCTGGCCGAGCAGCGCGTCCTGGAGAAGCTCGGCTTCACCAGGGAGGGTGTGCAGCGCGCGGTGACCTTCCGCGGCGGCGAGTGGCGCGACGTCGTGCGGTACAGCCTGCTGCGCACCGACCCGCGGCCCTGACCTGCCCTGACCGGCTCTGGCAGGCCCTAGCGGACCTGGACCCCGAACCACTCCTCGGCGAGGGCGTCCAGGGTCCGCGCCGAGGGCTTCAACTCCCGCAGGTACCACGGCAGGTTGCTGTACACGTGGAGCAGCGTGTACGCCATCAGCAGGCGGGGATCGACGCGGCGCCCGTAGGCGTCCAGCAGGTGTCCGAGCAGCCGCGGGTCTGCCCGGGTGGTGAACAGGCCGACGGCGACCAGGTCGTAGGCCGGGTCGCCGATCATCGCGGGCTCGAAGTCGAGCAGGCCGGTCAGGCGCCAGCCGTCGGCCGGGTCGGTGAGCAGGTGCTCGCGCATGAACTCGGTGTGCAGCAGGGCGCGCCCGGGGGAAGCCGTGGGGAGCGGGGCGGCGGCGAGGAAGTCCGGGATCTGCTCCAGCCACTCCTCGGCCAGTCCGCGCTCGCGCTGGCGGGCCACCGCGCCCGCCCGCTGGCGCGCCAGGAAGGCCGGCCAGTCACCGGGCCCGAGGGTGTCGGCGAGCGGTCCGGGGTCGAGGGCGTGCAGGGCGGCGAGCGCCTCGCCGCAGTCGCGGGCGATCCGCTCCCGGTCGGGCTGCGGGATGCGCGGCCAGGCCGGGGCGAGGCCCTCGCCGGGCAGCCGGGACATCAGCACGTAGCGCCAGCCGTTGGCGTCCTCGCCGGCCCGGTGGACGGACGGGGTGGGGATCGGCAGTGCGCCGTCCAGCCGGGTGAGCACCCGCTCCTCGACGATGCCGTCCTGGGCGCCGGCGGCCGGGAACAGCTTGAGCACGAGCGCGTCGCCGACCGCGTACACCGGGACGGAGCCCTCCGCGAAGCGTTCCAGGGGCAGACCCCCGACGCCCAGCCGGGCGCAGAGCGCCTCGGCGCCGGGGCGCATCACCGTCTCGTCGGGGACGACCGCGTCCCACTCCTCGTCCGTCAGCACCGGGGGCAGCAGGGGCGGCATGGGCAGCACGCTAGGCAGGCGGGCGGCCTCGGCGCAACGGGATTCCGCGGCGCCGGTCCGTCAGCGCCGGTCCGTCAGCGCTGGTCCGTGGCCCCGTCCCTCGCCGCCGGGCTGCGGTCCACGTCCCGGCGGCTGCCGCAGGCGTCGGCGTCCGGGGAGACCGGCTCCGGGGTGGACGGGTCGCGGGTGAGCAGGTAGCGGGCGCCGGGCCCGGCCTCGCCCGCGCGGTCCGCGGCGTTGTAGAGGGCGCAGCGCGACAGCGAGAGGCACCCGCAGCCGATGCAGCCGGTGAGCTTCTCCTTGAGCCGCCGCAGTTCGGCGATCTGCTCGTCGATCCGGCTCTGCCAGGACTCGGCCACCCGGTCCCACTCGGCGCGGCTGGGGGCCGGGCGGTCGGGGAGGCGGTCGAGGGCGACCTTCGCCTCGTCCAGCGAGAGGCCGACCCGCTGGGCGGCGCGGACGAAGGCGATCCGGCGCAGCGTGCCGCGGGTGTAGCGGCGCTGGCCGCCGGTGGTGCGGGTGGCGTGGATCAGGCCGAGGCTCTCGTAGTAGCGCAGCGCGGAGGGGGCGAGGCCGCTGCGCCGGGCGAGTTGGCCGATCGTGAGCAGGTCGCTGTGGTGCGGGCCGGGGGCGTGGCGGGCTTCGGGGCGGGCTTCGGGGCGGGCTTCGGGTCGGGCGGTCACGGGGATCCACTCTAGCCGTTTGACCTCAAGTCGGCTTTAAGTTGCACGATCGGGGGCATGACGACGAACGCGACGGCCGAGGCCGGGACCGGTACCCGTTTCGAGGACCTGCCCGCCCTGATGAGCCTGATGACCGGCGACGAGAAGCACGGCCCCGCCGCCACCTCCACCCTGGACGCGCTCTGGGTGCTCTACGACCGGGTGCTGCGGGTGGCCCCGGAGACCGCCGACGCGCAGGACCGTGACCGCTTCCTGCTCTCCAAGGGCCACGGCCCGATGGCGTACTACGCCGTGCTGGCGGCCAAGGGCTTCCTCGACCCGCAGGTGCTGCCGAGCTTCGGCGGCTACGACTCGCCGCTCGGCCACCACCCGGACCGCACGCTGGTCCCCGGCGTGGAGATCGCCTCCGGGTCGCTCGGCCACGGTCTGCCGCTGGCCGTCGGCACCGCGCTCGGGCTGCGGGCCCAGGGCCTGACCGACCCGGCGGTCTGGGTGCTGGTCGGTGACGCGGAGTTCGACGAGGGCTCCAACGCCGAGGCGGTGGCCTTCGCCGGGGCCTACGGGCTGGAGCGGCTGCACGTGGTGGTGATCGACAACTCCTCCGCCACCCACGGCTGGCGGGGCGGCATCGCCCAGCGGTTCGCGGCCGAGGGCTGGTCGACCGCGACGGTGGACGGCCGCGACCACGAGGCGCTGTACCGCGCCTACATCGCCGAGCACCCGGGCCGCCCGCACGTGGTGGTCGCCCGGGTCGAGCCCAAGTTCTCCTGAGCACCCCGAGCACTCCTGGGCACCCCGAGCGCTCCTGAGCACCCAGAGCACTCCTGGGCACCCCGAGCACTCCTGAGCACGCCGAGCACCGCCGACCTCCCGGCGACGAAAGGACCTTCACCGATGGACACCATGCGCGACCGCTTCGTGGCCGTGACCACCCGCCTGCTGGACGAGGACCCCCGGCTGGCCCTGGTGCTCGCCGACATCACGGCGGCCGCCTTCGCCCCGGCCCAGGAACTCCACCCCGACCGGGTGGTCAACGTGGGCATCCGCGAGCAGCTGCTGGTGAGCGCGGCCGGCGGCCTGGCGCTCACCGGGATGCGCCCGATCGCCCACACCTTCGCCAGCTTCCTGATCGAGCGGCCCTTCGAACAGGTCAAGCTGGACCTCGTCCACCAGGGCGTCGGCGCCGTGCTGGTGAGCGCGGCGGGCTCGTACGACTGGCCGGCCGGCGGCCGCACCCACATGTCCCCGGGGGACGTCGCCCTGCTGGACACCCTGCCGGGCTGGACGGTCCACGTCCCCGGCCACCCGGACGAGGCCGAGCAACTGCTGCGCCACGCCTACGCGGACGGCGACCGCAACGTGTACGTCCGGCTC
The DNA here is from genome assembly GCF_044763205.1 of Kitasatospora sp. NPDC096204. Lineage (NCBI taxonomy): Bacteria > Bacillati > Actinomycetota > Actinomycetes > Kitasatosporales > Streptomycetaceae > Kitasatospora > Kitasatospora sp. NPDC096204. The sequence goes on along the minus strand of NZ_JBIWFT010000009.1, from coordinate 551 downwards.
TCGGTGCAGCAGAACGCGGCCGCGCTGCCGGTCGAACCGGGCCGCTTCACCACCGTCCGGACGGGCTCGCGCGGCGCGGTGCTCGCCGTCGGGCCGATGCTGGACGCGGTGCTCGCGGCCACCGAGGGCCTGGACGTCTCCGTGCTGTACGCGGCGACGGTGCGCCCTTTCGACGCCGCCGGGCTGCGTGCGGCGCTCGGCGACCGGGCGGACGTGGTGCTGGTCGAGCCGTACCTGGAGGGCACCTCCGCCGGCGAGGCGCACGCGGCGCTCGCCGACCGCCCGCACCGGGTGCTGGGTCTGGGCGTGCCGCGCGAGGAGCACCGGCACTACGGCTCGATCGAGGAGCACCTGGCCGCCTACGGCCTGGACGCCCCGTCGCTGCGGGAGCGGATCGGCACCTTCCTCGGGTAGTCGCCTCCCACGGTGGGTTCCCGCCGGAGGTGAGCGCTCAGACGGCTCTACCTTCTGAGCCGGGTTGGTCTGGTCATTCGTAGGGTTGGACCACCCAGGGGTGCTGGGTGTGGCTATCAGGCGGCTGCCGTTCGTGG